>CAZLBJ010000426.1:0-4163 GCA_964557755.1 uncultured Thermoanaerobaculia bacterium | reverse complement strand
GCTCTACGCCGCCCACGCCACCGGCCGCGCGCCGGAGCTCGAGCCGCTGCCGGTGCAGTACCGCGACTTCGCCGCCTTCCAGCGCGACCGCGCCGCCGGCGGCGCCCTGGAGGCCGAGCTCGACTGGTGGCGCGACCGGCTGGCCGGCGCGCCGCCGCTGCTCGAGCTGCCCGCCGACCGGCCGCGCGTCTCCGGGCCGCGCCCCGCCGAGAGCCTGCGCTTCGCCCTGCCCGAGGCCGCGGTGCGCGGCCTGCGCCGGCTCGCCGACACCGAGGGGGCGACGCTGTTCGCGGCGCTCCTCGCCGGCTTCGCGGCACTGCTCGCGCGCTGGTCCGGCCAGCGCGACCTGGTGGTCGGCACGCCGGTGGCCGGCCGCGACCGCGTCGAGGTCGAGCCGCTGATCGGCTTCTTCGTCAACACGCTGGCGATGCGCTTCGACCTCGCTCCTTCGACAGGCTCAGGACGGGGCGCGTCCCCTGCCGGCTCCCCCGGCTTCCGCGCCCTGCTGCGGCAGGCGGCGGAGACGGTGCTCGCCGCCCACTCGCACCAGGAGCTGCCGTTCGAGGCGCTGGTCGACGAGCTGGCGCCGCAGCGCAGCCTGTCGCACGCGCCGCTGTTCCAGGTGATGTTCCAGCTCGACAACACCGACTCCGGCTCCCTGTCGCTGCCCGGTCTCGAGCTGGCGCCGGTGCCGGCCGAGAGCGGCGCCGCCAAGTTCGACCTCACCTTGACCGTGCGCGAGCGCGCCGACGGCACCTGCGCCGCGGTGCTGGTCTACGACGCAGGCCTCTTCGACCGCGAGCGCATGGAGCGGCTCGCCGAGCACTACCGGCGCCTGCTCGTCGCCGCCGCCGCCGAGCCGGAGCGGCCGGTCGACGCGCTGCCGCTGCTCGGCGACTCGGAGCGCCGGCAGGTGGTGGACGTCCCCAACCGCACCGCCTCGGAGTACCCGCGCGAGGCGTCGCTGGCCGGCCTCTTCCGCCGCTGGGCCGAGGAGACGCCGCAGGCGCCGGCGGCGGTGTTCCCGCCCGCCGGTACCGGCGGCGGCGCCGCCCGCACCCTCACCTACGGCGAGCTCGACGCCCTCTCCGACGCCCTGGCGGCGGAGCTCCAGGCGGCCGGCGTGCGCCGCGGCACGCCGGTGGCGCTGATCGCCGAGCGCACGCCGTCGTCGGTGGTCGGCGTCCTCGGCATCGCCAAGGCCGGCGGCGCCTACGTGCCGCTCGGCACCGCCTACCCGCCGGAGCGCATGGCGCTGGTCGTCGAGGACACCGGCGCGCCGCTGGTGCTGGTCGAGCCGGGGCTCGAGGAGCGGCTGCCGATGGGGCCGTTCATGGCCCTGCCGGTCGACCTCGACTGGCTGGCCAGCGGCCGCCGGCCGGCCCCGGTGGCGGTCGGCGGCGACGACCTCGCCTACGTCATCTACACCTCGGGCTCGACCGGCCGGCCGAAAGGCGTGGCGGTGCCGCAGCACGCCGTCTCCCGCCTGGTCCTCGGCACCGACTACGTGCAGCTCGCCCCCGGCGACCGCGTGGCCTACGCCTCGAACCCGTCGTTCGACGCCGCCACCTTCGAGATCTGGGGCGCCCTCGCCAACGGCGCCGCCATGGTCGCGGTGCCGCGCGAGGTGGCGCTCGACCCGCGGGCGCTGACCGCCCACCTGCGGCGCCACCGGGTGAGCGCCTTCTTCCTCACCACGGCGCTGTTCAACGCCGTCGCCCGCGAGGTGCCGGACGGTTTCTCGGGGATCGGCACGGTGATGTTCGGCGGCGAGGCCTGCGACCCGGCGGCGGTGCGCCGCGTGCTGGCGGCCGGCGGGCCGGAGCGCCTGCTGCACGTCTACGGCCCCACCGAGTCGACCACCTTCGCCACCTGGCACCCCGTGGCCGAGGTGCCGGTCGTCGCCGTGACGGTGCCGATCGGCCGGCCGCTGGCCAACACCCGCACCTACGTCGTCGACCGCCGCTTCGCGCCGCAGCCGCCGGGCGTGCCGGGCGAGCTGGTGCTCGCCGGCGACGGCCTGGCGCGCGGCTACCACGCGCGGCCGGCGGCGACCGCGGCGGCCTTCGTCCCCGACCCGTTCGCCGCCGAGCCGGGCGGCCGCCTCTACCGCACCGGCGACCTGGTGCGCTGGACGGCGGACGGCGCCCTCGAGTTCGTCGGCCGCGTCGACGACCAGGTGAAGATCCGCGGCTTCCGCATCGAGCCCGGCGAGGTGCAGGCGGCGCTGCTCGAGCAGCCGGAGGTCTCCGACGCGGTCGTCGTGGTGCGCGAAGCGCCGGAGGCCGGGCGCCAGCTCGTCGGCTACCTGGTGGCGGAGGAGGGCGCGGCGGCGGACGAGCTGCCGGCGCTGCTGCGCGACCGCCTGCAGGGCCGCCTGCCGGAGTACATGCTGCCGGCCGCCCTGGTGGTGCTCGACGCCCTGCCGCTCAACGCCAACGGCAAGGTCGACCGCGACGCGCTGCCGGAGCCGGACCTGTCGGCGGCGGCGGAGGCGCGCTACGTGGCGCCGCGCACGCCGGTCGAGGGCAAGCTGGCGCGCGCCTGGGCACAGCTCCTCGACGTCGAGCGGGTGGGCGTCCACGACGACTTCTTCGCCCTCGGCGGCCACTCGCTGCTCGCCACCCGCGTCGCCTCGCGGGTGCGCGAGGTGTTCGGCGTCGAGCTGGCGGTGCGCCGCGTCTTCGAGACGCCGACCGTCGCCGGCCTGGCGCGCGCCGTCGAGGAGGCGCTGGCGGCCGAGCGCGGCCACGAGGCGCCGCCCGTCGAGCCGGCGCCGCGCGACGACCCGGAGCGGCCGCCGGCGCGCCCGCTGTCGTTCCCGCAGGAGCGGCTGTGGTTCATCGACCGCCTCGAGCCGGGGCGCGCCACCTACAACGTGCCGCTGGCGCTGCGCCTGCGCGGCGCGCTCGACCGCGACGCCCTGGCCGCCGCCTTCACCGCCGTCGTCGCCCGCCACGAGGTGCTGCGCACGGTGTACGCCGAGCAGAGCGGGCGGCCGGTGCAGGTCGTCCAGCCGCCGTCGCTCTTCGCGCTGCCGCTGCTCGACCTCTCGGCGCTGCCGGAGGCGGCGCGCGAGGCCGAGGCGCGCCGGCTGGCCGCCGCCGAGGCCGCGGTGCCCTTCGACCTGGCGCGCGACCGCATGCTGCGCGCCGTCCTCGTGCGCCTGGACGCGGGGGCCGGGGAGGCGGCGCCCGAGCACGTGCTGCTCGCCGACATGCACCACATCGCCTCCGACGGCTGGTCGGTGGGGGTGCTGGTGGCCGAGGTGGGGGAGCTGTACGCCGCCGCGCGCGCCGGCCGCGCGCCGAAGCTGCCGCCGCTGCCGGTGCAGTACGGCGACTTCGCGGTGTGGCAGCGGAGCTGGATGTCCGGCGCCGTGCTCGACGCCGAGCTCGCCTGGTGGCGCCAGCGCCTCGCCGGCCTGCCGCCGGTGCTGGAGATGCCGCTCGACCGGCCGCGCTCGACCGCCTCGTCGCGCCGCGGCGCCTCGGTCCACCGCCGCCTCGGCGAGGAGCGCCGCGAGGCGCTGACCGCCCTCGGCCGCGCCCACGGCGCGACGCTGTTCATGGTGCTCCTCGCCGGCTTCGAGACGCTGCTGGCGCGCTGGTCGGGGCAGGCTGACTTCGCCGTCGGCTCGCCGCAGGCGGGCCGCACCCGCGCCGAAGTCGAGCCGCTGATCGGCTTCTTCGTCAACACGCTGGTGCACCGCGCCGACCTGTCGCCGAGCAAGGCCGGCGAGGACGGCGACGCGACCTTCGCCGAGCTGGTGCGCCGCGTGCGCGAGCGGGCGCTCGCCGACCAGGCACACCAGCACCTGCCGTTCGAGAAGCTGGTCGAGCAGCTCGCGCCGGAGCGCTCGCTGACCCACACGCCGCTCTACCAGGTGGTCTTCGTGCTGCAGAACGCGCCGCCGGCGAGGATCGACCTCGGCGGCCTCGAGGCGCGCGGCGTCGACACGCCGACGACCAGCGCCAAGTTCGACCTCACGCTGACCGCGGTGGAGGCGCGCGACGGCCTGCGCCTGGGGCTCGAGTACGCCGCCGACCTGTTCGACGAGGCGACGGCGCGGCGCCTGCTGGAGCACTACGAGCGCCTGCTCGACGGCGCCCTGGCGGCGCCGGAGACGGCGTGGCCGGCTCTGCCGTGGCTCGACGCCGCGG
>CAZLBJ010000425.1:0-12159 GCA_964557755.1 uncultured Thermoanaerobaculia bacterium | reverse complement strand
GTCGTCGCCGCCGGCGGCGGCGGCGCCGGCGAGCAGCCGGACGGGGCGGGCGGTGGTCGGGTGTCCGGGGCCGTGCAGGGCGGCGGCGGCGGCCAGCGTGCGCTCCAGCGCGGCGCGCGCCTCGCCGACGGCGCCGCGCGCGAGCAGCGCCTCGCCCAGGCTCTCCTCCACCTCGCCGGCGGCCGGCGAGCCGGCGCCGGTGGCCGCCTCGGTGAGCGCCAGCGCCCGGCGCAGGTGCGCCTCCCCCGCCGCCGGCCGGCCGCGGCCGACCTCCGTCTCGCCCAGCCCCTTGAGCGCCTGCGCGTACTCGAAGTGCTCGGCGCCCACCGCCGTCTCGAGGATCGCCAGCGCCTGCCGCGAGTGCTCCGCCGCCTCGGCCCAGCGCGCCTGCTTGCGCAGCACCTCGGCGAGGGTGCGGTGGCTGGCGCCGGTCCAGAAGTGCTGCGGCCCGTAGCCGGCCTCGTCGATGGCCAGCGAGCGGCGCAGGATCGCCTCCGCCTCGGCGTGGCGGTCCTGCAGCATCAGCACGCGGCCGAGGTTCTTGCAGGCGGTCGACAGGCGGGTGTGCTCGGGGCCGTAGATCTCTTCGTAGATCGCCAGCGCCTCGGCGAAGCCCTCCGCCGCCTCCGCCAGCCGGCCCTGCCGCGCCCGCAGGCTGGCCAGGTTGTTGTAGCCCGAGGCGACCAGCGAGTTGCGCCGGCCGTAGACCTTCTCGTAGATCGCCACCGAGCGCAGGTGGAGCGGCTCCTCCTCCTCGTGGCGGCCGACGCGGCCGAGCGCCGAGCCGAGCCGCGACAGGTCCATGGCCACCTGCGGGTGGTCGCCGCCGAGGGTCGCCTCGTGCATCGCCAGGGCGCGGCGGTGGTAGTCGATGGCGGTCTCGAACTCGCCCTTCTCGTAGTGCAGCGCGGCGAGGGTGGAGAACGAGTCGGCGACGTCCTCGTGCTGCCCGCCGTGGGCCGCCTGCCGCGCCGCCAGCACGCGGTGCTGCAGCTCCAGCGCCTCGTCGAGCCGCCCCTGCCGGCGCAGGGTGTGGGAGAGGTCGTCGGCCGTCGCCGCCCACTCGACGCTGCCCGGGCCGAGGGCGGCGTCGTAGAGCTCGCCGGCGCGCACCAGCAGCCGCTCGGCGGCCGCGTCGTCGCCGGCGTCGCCGCGCACGCGCCCGAGCTGGTCGAGCGAGCGCGCCACCTCGGGGTGGTCCCTGCCGAGCAGGCGCCGCCGCTCCTCGAGCGCGCCCTCGAGCAGCTGGGCCGCCTCCTCGTAGAGATTCAGGTTCTCGTTGATGTCGGCGCCGTCGGACATCAAGCGGGCGCGCACCAGCGGGCGGTCGGCGAGCTCGCCCTCGATGCGCAGGCGGCCCTGCTCGAGGATCTGCCGCGCGGTGAGGTCCTCGCCGCGCGCCACCTCGGGGTCGGCGACCTCGAAGATGCCGGCCAGGAAGTCGGCCACCTCGCGCGCCGTCTCCGCCTCGCGGACGGCCTCGCGCTCGGCGCGGGTGGCGCGCACCGCCTGCCAGGTGGCGACGCCGGCGCCGGCGACCAGCGCCAGCACCACCGCCGCCGCGGCGGCGACCGCGATGCGGTGGCGGCGCACCAGCTTGCCCAGCTTGTAGGGCAGGCTCGCCGGCCGCGCCTCGACCGGCTGGTCGTCGAGGTGGCGCCCGAGGTCGGCGGCGAGCTCGGCCGGCGAGCCGTAGCGGCGCGTCGGCTGCTTGTCGAGCGCCTTCATGACGATCCAGTCGAGGTCGCCGCGCAGCTCGCGCGCCAGGCTCCCGGGGTCGGTGCGGCGGGCGCGCGCCGCCGCCCCCGACGCCGGCCCGAGGCTGCTCAGCCGCGTGCTCGGCCGCGGTGGATCGACGTCGCGGATGCGGCGGCGGATCTCGTCGTAGGCGGCGCGCCGCAGCTCGCCGGCGTCGAACGGCAGGGCGCCCACCACCAGCAGGTAGAGCAGCACGCCGAGCCCGTAGACGTCGGTGCGCGTGTCGACGGCGCCCGGATCGCCGGAGGCCTGCTCCGGGCTCATGAACTCCGGCGTGCCGACCAGCATGCCGTGGTGGGTGAAGACGGTGCGCTCGGTGAGCCGCTGGTCGATCGCCTTGGCGACGCCGAAGTCGATCACCTTGACCACCGGGCGCTCTGACTCGAGCGTCACCAGCACGTTCGACGGCTTGACGTCGCGGTGGATGATCCCCTTCTGGTGGGCGTGCTGGATGGCGTCGCAGGCCTGCTGGAAGAGGGCGAGGCGGGCGCGCAGGTCGAGCTGGCGGGCGTCGCACCAGTCGCTGATCGGCACCCCGTCGACGTGCTCCATGACGAAGTAGGGGCGGCCGGCGGCGGTTGCGCCGGCGTCGAGCACGCGCGCCACGTTCGGGTGGCTCATCAGCGCCAGGGCCTGCCGCTCGCCCTCGAAGCGGGCGATCACCTGCTCGGTGTCCATGCCCAGCTTGATCACCTTGACGGCGACGCGGCGGCGGATCGGCTCCTCCTGCTCGGCGAGGTAGACGACCCCCATGCCGCCCTCGCCGATCTTCTCGACCACGCGGTAGGGGCCAATGCGCTCCGGCGCCTCGAGGCCGGCCCGCGCGCCGGGCGTCAGACCCCTGTCGAGGGGCGGCGTCTCCTGGACGTCGCCGAGGGCGAGCAGCAGGAGGCACTGCGGGCACTCCTTCTCGCCCGCCGGCATGCTGGCGCCGCACTGGCTGCAGGTCGTCTCGTCGCTCATCGCGTGTCCCTCCGCCGGCGCCGCCGGCTCACTCGAGGCAGGAGAACAGGTAGCGCAGCTCTTCGTCGACGCGCGCCTCGTCGGCCACGGTCTGCGCCACCTCCTCGCGCAGCAGGGCGCCGAAGCGGCGGCGCAGGCGGTGCACCGCAACCTTGACGGCGGACTCGCTCATCCCGAGCTCCGCGGCCACCTCGCGGTAGCGCTCGCCGCCGGCGCCGGTGAGGAAGGCGGCCAGCCGCCGCGAGCGCTCCGGGTTGGCCGACGTTTCGATCTCCGCGTGCAGGCGCCGCCGCGCGTGGCCGAGCAGCTCGAGCGCCCAGTGGCGGGAGAAGACGCGGTCGGGGTCGTTCGCCGGGTCGGTCTCCAGCCGGTAGCGGCTCTCGGCGTCGTCGAGGTCGAGCGAGTGGTGGGTCGCCCCGCCGCCCCGCTTCTGCGCCGCGGCGTGCGCCGCCTGGTCCGCCAGGTAGAACTTGAAGGCGCCGAGCAGGAACGAGCGGAAGCGCCCGCGCTCGGGATCGGCCGTGCCGAGGGTCTTCTTCTCCAGCAGGTGGGAGAAGAAGCCCTGCACCAGGTCCTGCGCCTCGTCGGCATCCCGCCCCCGCCGCCGCGCGAAGGCGTAGACCGGGTACCAGTAGCGCTCGCAGAGGGTGGCCAGCGCGTCGGCGCTGTCCGGATGGCGGGTGTCGCCGGCGGCGAGCACCATGCTCCAGCGGGTGGTCAGGAAGCGGCCCCCGCCGAGGTGGGTCCGGCTCTCGGGCATGCGGTCTCCCGGTATCTCGTGGTACCTGGGTAGAGCATAGCGCACCGCCGGCGGCGGCGGAGCGGCGGACGGGGCGGAGGGCGGCGGATCGGTGCATGGTCGGCTCCGGGGACGTGCGGCGCAGGGGCGACCGCGTCAACCCTTCCTCCGGCAGCGGCGGCGTGAGGTTACAGAGCCGCGGCCGTGGCAGAATCCGGGTCCATGATCGATCCTCCTGCGGGCCCGGCTCCCGGCTCCTGGGTGCGGCGCGGCCTGCTGCTGCTGCTGGCGGTGGTGTTCGTGCGCGTCGTGGTGTGGCCGCTCCTGGCACCGGTGGTGCTGGCGGTGGTGGCGCGCATCGTCCTGGCGCCGGTGCACGAGCGGCTGGCGGCGCGGCTGGGGCCGGGCCGCGCCGGCCTCGGCGCCACCGTCTCGCTGCTGCTGCTCGTCCTCGGCGTGCTGGTGCCGGCCACCGGCGCCGCCATCCTCTTCGTGGTGCAGGCGCAGGTGGTGCTCGAGGAGCTGCTCGGCATGCAGGAGGGGCTGACCCTGACCACCCGGCTGGCGTCGCTGGTCGACCGCTACCTCGAGTGGCTGCAGCGGCTCGGCGCCCGCTACCTGCCGGCGGGGATCGACCTGCGCGAAGTGGCCCAGGAGCGGCTGCAGGAGGCTGCGGGCCAGCTCTACGGCTCGCTGCCGGGGCTGGTCGAGCTGGTCGGCGAGGCGGTGCTCGGCCTCCTCGTCTTCATGCTCACCCTGTTCTTCCTGTTCCGCGACGGCCACCGCATCGCCGGCCTGCTGGTCGAGCTGGCGCCGCTGCAGCCGGCGCACAGCCGGCGCATCCTCGGCCGCCTCGAGCAGACGGTGGAGGCGGTGTTCGTCGGCGCCCTGCTGACCGCCCTCTTCCAGGGCACCCTCGGCGGCCTGGCATTCTTCCTCGCCGGCTTCTCGAGCTTCGTCATCTGGGGGGCGCTGATCGCCGTCTGCAGCTTCGTGCCGGTGGTCGGCACGGCGCTGGTGTGGGCGCCGGCCGCCGTCTTCCTGCTGCTCACCGGCCAGCCCGGGCCCGGCCTGCTGCTGCTCGTCTTCGGCGTCCTCATCGCCACCACCGACAACCTGCTGCGCGTCGCCTTCCTGCGCGGCCGCGTCGCCCTGCACCCGCTGCTGCTCTTCCTGGCGGTCTTCGGCGGCCTGCTGTCGGCGGGGCCGATGGGCATCATCTACGGCCTGCTGCTCACCGCCGCCTTCGTCGAGGGCATCGCCCTCTACCGCGAGCGCCCCTTCGCCTCCCCCGCCGCCTCGCCGGCGGCGGCTCCGCCCGAAAACACGACCGAAGAGCGCACGTCTTGCTGACGTCTTCATCCGCCCGTACACGGTTCCTCCTTCTGGTCCTGCTCGCCGCGCTCGTCGCACCGGCCGTCTCGACGCCGGCCGCCCAGGACGCGGCCGGCGAGACTGCGGCCCGGCCCCTCGACGACCGCGGGCTCGTCAACCTCACCGCCTTCGCCCGCCTCCTCGGCGTCGTCCGCTGGTTCCACCCGTCCGACGAAGCGGCGGCCGCCGACTGGGACCGGCTGGCCCGGGAGGGGGTGGTTCGAGTCGAGCGGGCCCGTGGAAGGCGGGAGCTGGCCGCCCAGCTCGAGGAGGTCTTCCGACCGGTGGCGCCGTCGGTACGCGTCCAGCCGGTGGACGCGCCGCCGCCGGTCGCCGACCCTCCGCCGAGTCCAGTGGTCGTATGGCGGCACTACGGCCTCGGAGGCGACCACCCCCGTTCGATCTACCGGAGCGAGCGGGTGGTGCTGCCGGCGCAGGAGGTGTCTTCCGGGCGGCTGCGACAGAACACCGACGCCGCACCGCTCGCCGGCCGGCGGGCGCGACTGCGGGCGCTGGGCCGCTTCGACCCGCCGGAACCGGTCGGCGAAGGGCGGGCGGAGCTCCGCTGGTCGGCCGTCCCCGCCGGGCCGCCGGCCGAGCCGGGCGCGCCACCGAGCCGGGGCGAGCCGTTGCCGCTCGGTGCCGCGACCCTCGGCTCGGCGGCCTGGCAGTCATTCGAGCTGACCGCCGCCATTCCCGAGGAGGCTTCCTTTCTGGTCGTCGAGCTGTTCGTCGAGGGAAGAGGGCGCGCCGGGCTCGACGGGGTCACCCTCGAACGGCTCGGCGACGGGGCGCCGGCCGAGCCTCTCCTGCTCGCCAACGCCGGCTTCGAGGACGGCCCGCTCGGCCTGCCGCCGCTGGGTTGGGAGGTCGAGAGCTCGTCGCTGGCCCATGTCTACACGGCGGAGCAGTCGGGCAGTGGGCCTGCCGCCGGCCGCAGCTCGGCCTTCCTGGAGCGCAGACCGCAACTCGAGGTCTCTCCGCTGCCCGAAGATCCGTGGATCGCCGAGCTCGGCGGCGGGCTCGTGGCTCTGGTGCCGTTGTCCCTACGCCTGGACGCCGAAGGCCGCACCCTGCCGCGCCCCGCGACCGGGTCGGCGGACGAGCCCGAGAACGCGGCGGCGATCGAGAGCGTCGGCGACGACCGCGCGAGCCGGCTGGCGATCGTCGCGACCGCCTGGAACGTGTTCCAGCACTTCTATCCCTACTTCGACCTCACCGATCCCGACGGGACCCGCTGGGCCGGGGCGCTCGAGGCGGCGCTCCGCCGCGCCGCGGTCGACGACGGGCCCGACGCCTTTCGCGAGACGCTGGCTCGTCTCCTAGTCGAGCTCGACGACGGCCACGGCGGAGTGTTCCGGCCGGGGCCGTGGGGACCGCTCCCGCTCTCCTGGGACTGGATCGACGGGCAGCTCGTGGTGACCCGGGTCGAGCCCGAGGCCGAGGGTCTGCGGCTGGCGCCCGGCGACTCGATCGTGGCGATCGACGGTGCGCCGGCGGATCAGGCGTTACGACGGGCCGGCGAGCTGGTCAGCGCCGCCACGCCGCAGTGGCGGCGGGTCCGCGCGCTGCGCGATCTCGCCCGGGGCACCCCGGGCGAACAGGCTCGACTCGAGGTCGAAGGCTTCGACGGCGACACCTGGACCGTCCTCCTCGGGTATCGGGCCGAGGCCGCCGGCTGGGACGTCGGCGCCGAGCCGCGTCCAGCGGAGCCGATCGCCGCGGTGGCGCCGGGCGTCCTCTACGTCGACCTCACGCGCGCGAGGGAAGCCGCCTTCGAGGAGGCGCTCCCGCGACTGGCGGCCGCGGACGGCGTCATCTTCGACCTTCGCGGCTACCCGGGCGAAGTCTTCGGCCGGTGGATCGCCCACCTGGTCGACGAACCGGTCTCCTCGGCCCGCTGGCGGGTGCCGCGGCTCCACCGGCCCGACAGAGCTGGGATGTTCTACGAGGCGGAGGGCTGGACGATCGAGCCGGCTGCGCCCCGTCTGGCAGGCCGGGTCGCGGTGCTCACCGACGGCCGGGCCGTCAGCGCCGCGGAGACGCTCCTCGGCATCGTCGAGCACTACCGCCTGGCC
This sequence comes from uncultured Thermoanaerobaculia bacterium, assembly GCA_964557755.1. Lineage (GTDB taxonomy): Bacteria > Acidobacteriota > Thermoanaerobaculia > Multivoradales > JBCCEF01 > CAZLBJ01. The sequence goes on along the minus strand of CAZLBJ010000425.1, from coordinate 5,247 downwards.
GAGATTTTCGGCGGGCCGACCGCCGGGACGAACGGTAACGTCAACCCGACGGCCCTGGCGGGGACTCATCACCTAGTGTGGACCGGCATGCGGGTCGACAAGCACGACGGCTCGCCCCACCACGGAGTGGGGATCCTCCCGACGTTTCCCGTCACGCGCACCCGTGAAGGCATCGCCGCGGGTCGCGACGAGGTGCTCGAGGCGGCCGTCGCCTGGGCCTCCGCAGGCCGCGGAGCCGTAGCCCGAGATCTCTCATGACGAAGACCCCCGAACCTCCGCACGCCCGCAAGGCGGAGGACGAGCGGTGAGCACGCTCACCGCCTGGCTCCGGACGCCGGCGGCCCTTTTCGCCACGACCGCCTGGACGAGGACCTGGTGTGGATGCCCGAGAAGTAGCGCCGCAGAGCCCTCCCTGCCGGCCTACGCCAGGTCGAGCAGGCGGCGGACGCGGCGGCCGAGCTCGTCGGGGCTGAACGGCTTCTGCAGCAGGTCGCGCCGCGGGTCGTCGTCGTCCTCGGGGAGGAGGCCGGGGGCGGCGTAGCCGGACATCAGCAGGATCGGCAGCCGGGGGTGCGCCGCACGCAGCTCCGCCGCCAGGTCGATGCCGGTGCCGTCGGCGAGCACGACGTCGGTGAGCAACAGGTCGAGCCCGGCGCCGGGATCGGCCGCCACCTCCCGCGCTTCGGCCACCGTCGCCGCCGGGCGCACGCGGTAGCCGAGGCGCTCGAGCGCCAGCACCACCAGGCGCCGCACCGGGTCCTGGTCCTCGACCACCAGCACCGTCTCGCCGCCGCGCGCGTGGCCGGCCGCAGCCGGCCGCGCGGCGGCCGCCGCCGGCGCCTTGGCGCTCACCGCCGGCAGCAGCACCCGCATCGTCGTGCCCTCGCCCGGCGCGCTCTCGACCTCGATCGAGCCGCCGCTCTGTTCGACGATGCCGTGCACCGTCGACAGGCCGAGGCCGGTGCCGCGCGCCTCCCCCTTGGTGGTGAAGAACGGCTCGAAGATCCGCGCCCGCGTCGCCTCGTCCATGCCGACGCCGGAGTCGGCGACGGTGAGCTCCACCCAGCGGCCGGCGGGCGCCTCCGCCCCCTCGCCCTCCCGCGTGCGGTTGGCGGTGGAGACCATGATGCGGCCGCCGCCGGCCATCGCGTCGCGCGCGTTGACCACCAGGTTCAACAGCACCTGCTGGAGCTGGCCGCGGTCGCCGCGCAGCGACCACAGCGCCGGCTCAAGGTCGGTCGCCACCATCACGTTCTCGCCCAGCACGCGGCGCAGCATCGGCTCGAGGCCGGTGACCAGCCCGTTGAGGTCGAGGACGGTCGGCTGCAGCACCTGCCGGCGGCCGAAGGCGAGGAGCTGGCGGGTCAGCTCGGCGCCGCTCTGCCCCGCCTGCCGCACCTGCTCGAGGTGGAAGCGCAGGGTGTCGCTCGACACCTCCGGCTGGCCGAGCAGCAGGTCGGCGTGGCCGAGGACGACCATCAGCAGGTTGTTGAAGTCGTGCGCCACGCCGCCGGCGAGCTGGCCCACCGCCTCCAACCGCTCGACGCGGCGCAGCCGCGCCTCGAGGTCGCGGCGCTCGCTGACGTCGACGCCGACGGCGAGCACCAGCGGCTCCGGCTCGCTCGACAGGCGAAGCGGCGCCCGCAGCGTCTGGAACCAGCGGGTGCGGCCGCCGGGCGAGGTGAACGGCTCCTCGTCGACGGTGAGGGTGCGGCCCTCCGCGAGGACGGTGGCGCGGTGCTCCCGGCGCTCCGCCGCCTCGCCGGCGTCGCCGCCGAGCTCCTCCTCGCGCCGTCCCGGCAGCTCGTCCGTGGCGCGGCCGTAGAGGTCGGCCGCCGCCTGGTTGGCGAGGACGAAGCGTCCCTCGCGGTCCTCGACGTAGATCGCCGCCGGCGCCGACGCCATCACCGAGTCGAGCAGCTCGCGGTGGCGGGCGAGCTGGCGCTGCTGCTCGGCCTCGGCGAGGGCGGCGCGCACCGCCGGCACCAGCCGCACGCGACGGTCCTTGAGCAGGAAGTCGGCGGCGCCGTCGCGCATGTAGCCCACCGCAGTCTCCTCGTCGAGGGTGCCGGTGACGAGGATGAACGGCACGTCGGGCAGGTGGCGCCGCACCTGCTCCAGCGCCTCGCGGCCGCCGTAGCCGGGGACGTTGTGGTCGGCGAGGACGAGGTCGTAGGGACCTTCCCGCACGGCGCGCTCGAACTCGCCGCGGCCGGTGGCGAGGCGCGTCTCGACGGGGAGGCCGCCGCGGCGCAGGTCGCGCTCGATCAGCTCGGCGTCCAGCGGGTTGTCCTCGAGGTGGAGAACGCGCACGGGACGGTCGGCGGCGGGATCGCTCATGGCTCGGCCTCCGGCGCCGGCTCGGCCTGCACCGCGCCGGCGCCGGCGGGCAGGCTGAAGTAGAAGGTGGCGCCCGCGCCCGGCCGCCCCTCGGCCCACACCCGGCCGCCGTGGCGGTGCACGATGCGCTGCACCAGCGCCAGGCCGATGCCCGAGCCGGAGAAACGGTGCTCGGGATGCAGGCGCTGGAAGACGGTGAACAGCCGGCCGGCGTCCGCGGGGTCGAAGCCGATGCCGTTGTCCTCCACCGCGTAGACGACCTCGCCGGCGCTCTCGCGCCCCTCGATGCGCAACCGCTGCGGGCGGCCGGCGCTGAACTTCAGGGCGTTGTCGAGGTAGTTGGTCCACACCTGCTGGAGGAGCCGCGGGTCGCCGCTGGCGGGCGGCAGGGGCCCCCACGACAGCTCGGCGTCCTCGGCGGGGTGCAGCCCGGCGGCGGCGCGCCGCGCCAGCGCCTCCATGTCGATGCGCTCGACCTCGAGCGGCTGGCGCGAGAAGCGGGACAGGCGCAGCAGGTCGTCGACGAGACCGCGCATGAAGCGCGCCTGGTCGCGGATGACGCCGAGCAGGCGCCGCGGCTCGTCCTCGAGCTCGGGAGCGTGGTCCTCCTCGAGAATGCGGGCGAAGCCGTCGACGGCGCGCAGCGGCGCCCGCAGGTCGTGGGACACCGAGTAGCTGAACGCCTCGAGCTCCTGGTTGAGGTCCTCGACCTCCTGCAGGCGGAGCTGCAGCTCGCGGCGGGCGAGCCGCTGCTCGCTGACGTCGCGCACCGCCACCAGCGTCGACACCCCGCCGGGCCCCGGCACCGGCCCGAGGCTGATGTCCGCCATCAGCCGGCTGCCGTCGCGCCGCAGCACCGCCAGCTCGCGGCCGTGGCCCATTACGCGGCGGGACGGGTCGGCGGCGAAGGCGGCGCGGTGGGCGACGTGGACCTGCCCCACCTCCGGCGGCACCAGCATCTCCACCGGCTGCCCCAGCAGCTCCTCCGGCGTCCAGCCGAGCAGCGCCACGGCCTCGTCGTTGAGGCGCTGGACGCGGCCGTCGGGGCCGACCAGCAGCACGGCGTCGGGAGCGAGGCGGAACAGCGAGTCGGTGAGCTCGCGGGCGCGGCGCAGGCGGCCGGCCTGCACCAGCAGCAGCAAGGTCGGCAGCAGGGCGGCGGCGACGGCGAGCAGCGCGAAGGCGGTCGCGCTGCCGTAGAGCCCCCGCAGCCAGCCGGCCATGGTCAGGCCGGCCACGGTGACCGGAACGACGACGGCGCCCGTCAGGCGCCACCTGCTCATGCGCTGCGACATATCACTCTCCACCGCCCCACCCACCCACGTTGCCGACAGCCTTGTATGTCAAACAATGTAGAACCCTTTCCCGGCCGAGAGCAAAAGAGGGTCCAACGAGACCACCCGGGGAGGGTTCGTGTCGGCACTCTAGCAAACTCGCGCTCTTCCGTGCCGGAGGTTCCGGGCGGGCCGACCCGCGGCCGTCCAGCGGCTGGAACGACCGTCCAAGGTATGGACGGCGGGCGGTCCCGCGAGCCGCTTCGACAGCCCCCGGAGGCGCCTTCGGGCCTGGAACGCCGGTTGCTGAGCGGGACGGCATGCTCGACATCGCCCTCGACGTGCCCGCCACTCTCCGCGCCGCCGGCATCCGCGCCTCCTGTCCCTACCTCGACGGCGCTCCCGGTCCCTCGCCGCTCGCCGCCTTCCGCGTCCGCCAGGTCGAGGCGAAGCTCGAGGAGAAGGTCAAGGAGCTCGAGGGGCTCTACGCCGTCTCCCGGCTGCTGGCTGACGAGCGGCGGCCCACCGAGGCGTCGCTGCGCGGCGTCTTGGCGCTCGTCCCGGCCGCCTGGCAGTTCCCGGACATCACCGTCGCCCGGCTGGAGATCGGCGGCGAGGTGTACGTCAGCCCCGGCTTCCGCGCCACGGCGTGGATGCAGTCGGCGCGGGTGCACATCGGCAGCCAGCTCCTCGGCCGGCTCGACGTCGCCTACCTCGAGCCGCGCCCGCCGGCCGACGAGGGCCCGTTCCTCGCCGGGGAGCGCGCGCTGATCGAGGCGCTGGCGCAGCGGGTGGCGGAGTTCGTGCTGCGGCGCCGCGCCGAGGCGCAGCGCAGCGCTTCGGAGGCCTACTTCCGCGCCCTCACCGAGACGGCCACCGACCTGATCACCGTCATCGACGCCGACGGCGTCATCCACTACCAGAGCGAGTCGCTGCGGCGGGTGATGGGGTTCGATCCCGAGGCGATCGTCGGCACCAACCTCTACGACCTGGTCCACCCGGACGACGCCGAACGGGTGCGCGCCGAGCTGGCGGCACTGGCCGTGCGCCCGGACCCCGACCACCGCATCGAGATCCGCTGCCTGCACGCCGACGGCTCGTGGCGGGTGCTGGAGGCGGCGGGCCGCAGCCACCTCGACAACCCGGCGGTGCGCGGCATCGTGGTGATCAGCCGCGACACCACCGCCCGGCGCGCCGCCGAGGAGGCGCTGCGCGCCTCGGAGGAGCGCTTCTCGAAGCTCTTCGAGAGCAGCCCGCTGCCGATCTGCGCCACGCGCCTCGACGACGAGGTGGTGGTGGAGGCCAACGAGGCCTTCCTGCAGCAGTTCGGCCTCGAGCGGGAGCAGGTCGTCGGCCGTCCGCTGCTCGACCTGCCGCTCGGCGTCAGCCGCGAGACGCACGCCCGGGTGCTCGCCGAGCTGGCGAAGCGGGGCGATCTGCGCGAGCTGGAGGTGGTGGTGACGCCGCCCGGGCGCCCGACGGAGGTCCACCAGCTCTCGGCGGAGCGCATCGAGATCGGCGGCACGCCCTGCCTGCTGGTCGTCGGCCAGGACGTCACCGCCCGCAAGCTCGCCGAGCAGGAGCTGCGGCACCGCGCCTTCCACGACTCGCTGACCGGGCTGCCCAACCGGGC
>CAZLBJ010000424.1:0-6354 GCA_964557755.1 uncultured Thermoanaerobaculia bacterium | reverse complement strand
CCACACCTCGGTCGAGACCTCCAGCTTCGCTGGCATTCCCCCTACCGCGACCTGCATGAACTGCCACAAGCAGATCTGGACCAATGCCGATCTCCTCGAGCCGGTGCGCGCCGCCTACCGGGAGGGCGTGCCGATCGAGTGGCAGCGGGTGACCGACCTGCCGGACTTCGTCTACTTCGACCACTCGATCCACGTCGCCAAGGGGGTCGGCTGCGAGACCTGCCACGGCCGCGTCGACCAGATGCCCCTGATGGTGCAGTCGGCCCCGCTGACCATGGCCTGGTGCCTGGAGTGCCACCGCGACCCGGCGAAGTTCGTCCGCCCGCGGGAGGAGGTCTTCACCTTCGGCTGGCAGCCGCCGCTGCCGCAGTCGGTGCTCGGCCCGCGGCTGGTCGAGGAGTACGACGTCCAGAGCCTGACCAACTGCTCGGCGTGCCACCGCTGAGGCCGAGACCGATGAGCCGACTGAAGGTACTGCGCGAAGCCGACGACCACCCGCCCGGGAAGCCGCCGGAGAATCCCCTCGACGAGGTGAGCCGGCGGCGCTTCCTGCAGGTGATGGGCGCCTCGCTGGCGCTCGCCGGCACCACCGCCTGCACCACGCAGCCCAAGGAGACGATCGTCCCCTACGTCGACCAGCCCGAGGGGCTGGTGCCGGGCAAGCCGTGGTACTTCGCCACCACCCACACGCTCGGCGGCTACGGCGCGGGCGTCCTGGTCGAGAGCCACACCGGCCGGCCGACCAAGGTCGAAGGCAACCCGCAGCACCCGGCGAGCCTCGGCGCCACCGACGTCTTCGCCCAGGCGTCGGTGCTCGACCTCTACGACCCCGACCGCGCTCAGGTGGTCAAGCGCCTCGGCCGCGTCTCGCAGTGGTCGAAGCTGCTCGACGAGCTGCGCCGCGCCATGGAGGCGCAGGCGGCGCTCGGCGGCGCCGGGCTGCGCCTGTTGACCGGCGCCGTCTCCTCGCCCACCCTGCGCGCCCAGATCGAGGCGCTGCTCGCCGCCCACCCGGGCGCCCGCTGGCACGTCTGGGAGCCGGCGGCCGGCCACCACGCCCGCCTCGGCACCGCCCGCGCGCTGGGCGAGGGCCGCGAGGCGGTCTACGACCTCGCGTCCGCCGACGCCGTCCTCGCGCTCGACGCGGACTTCCTGACCACCGGCCCCGGCGCCGTGGCCTACGCGCGGCAGCTCACCGCCCGCCGCCGCACCTGGGACGGCGCCGACCGCATGGCCGGCGAGGCCGGCCGCCCGGGTGCCGTGAGCGGCGAGACGGGGCGCGACATGCTGCGCCTCTACGCCGTCGAGTCGACCCCCACCGCCACCGGCACCCTGGCCGACCACCGCATGGCGCTGCCGCCGAGCGAGGTGGTGGCCTTCGCCCGCGCCGTCGCCGCCGAGCTGGGTGTCGAGGGCGGCGGCCGCGAGCACCGCTTCTCGAAGCCGAAGGCTGCGAAGTGGGCGCGCGAGGTGGCGCGCGACCTCGTCTCGCGGGGCGGCGCCGCGCTGGTGGTGCCCGGCGACTACGCGCCGGTCGAGGTGCACGAGCTGGCGGTGCGCATCAACCGGGCGCTCGGCGCCGTCGGCCGCACGGTGCGCTACGCGGCGCCGGTGGTGGCCGGGCCGGACGACCAGGCCGCCTCGCTGGCCGAGCTGGTGGCCGACCTCGGTGCCGGCGCCGTCGACGTGCTGGTGATGGTCGGCGGCGACCCGGTGTCCACCGCCCCCGTAGACCTCGACTTCGCGGCCGCCCTGGAGAAGGCGCGGCTGCGCGTCTACCACGCCCTGCACGAGGACGAGACGGCGCGCTGGAGCCACTGGCTGGTGCCGGCCACCCACTACCTCGAGTCGTGGGGCGACGCCGTCGCCTTCGACGGCACCGTGTCGCTGGTGCAGCCGCTGATCCGGCCGCTCTACGAGGGCACGCGGAGCGAGATCGAGCTGGTGGCGGCGCTCGCCGGCCGCACCGGCGTCCCCGGCCACGACCTGGTGCGCGAGCACTGGCAGGCCGCCGGCATCCCCGGGGCCGACTTCGAGAGCGGCTGGCGCAAGGCGCTGCACGACGGCGTGGTGCCGGTGGCCCCGCCCGCGGTGGCTACCCCCGCGGTGGCCGCGCCGCCGGCGGGCGAGGAGGCGCTGCCCGGCGGGACCCTCGGCACGGCCGCTACCGTGGCGGCGCTGGAGAGCCGCCAGGAGCGCGAGGAGCTGGTGGCGGACGAAGCCGGCGAGCCCGGGGCCGAGCCCGACGCCGAGCCCGCGGGCACCCCGGCCGGCACCGCCGTCCTCGAGGTCAACCTGCGTCCCGACCCGACGGTGTGGGACGGCCGCTACGCCAACAACGCCTGGCTCCAGGAGCTGCCGAAGCCGATCACCAAGCTGACCTGGGACAACGCGCTGCTGGTCGGCCCGGCCACCGCGCAGCGCCTCGGCCTCGAGTCGACCGACCTCGTCGAGCTGGCCTGGAGGGGGCGCACCCTGCAGGTGCCGGTGTGGGTGGTGCCCGGCCACGCCGACCGCTCGGCGACGCTGCACCTCGGCTACGGCCGCCGCCGCGCCGGCCGCGTCGGCAGCGGCCTCGGCTTCGACGCGTCGGCGATCCGCACCTCCGACGCGCTGTGGACGATGCCCGCCGTCGAGGTGCGCCGCCTGCCCGGCCGCTACCCGCTGGCCTGCACCCAGGACCACCATTCGATGGAGGGCCGCGCCCTGGCCCGCCACGGCACGCTGGAGACCTACCGGCACCACCCGGAGTTCGCCAAGGAGATGGTGCACCAGCCGGAGATCTCGATGTACCCGCCGTACGCCTACGACGGCTACGCCTGGGGCATGGCGGTGGACCTCAACGCGTGCACCGGCTGCAACGCCTGCGTCGTCGCCTGCCAGGCGGAGAACAACGTGCCGGTGGTCGGCAAGGAGCAGGTGCTCAACGCCCGCGAGATGCACTGGATCCGCATCGACCGCTACTACGAGGACGGCCTCGAGGACCCGGCGCTCCACACCCAGCCGGTGATGTGCCAGCACTGCGAGATGGCGCCCTGCGAGGTGGTCTGCCCGGTGGCGGCGAGGGTGCACTCGGACGAGGGCACCAACGACATGATCTACAACCGCTGCGTCGGCACCCGTTACTGCTCGAACAACTGCCCCTACAAGGTGCGGCGCTTCAACTTCCTGCACTGGGTGGACGACGACACCGAGGTGCTCAAGGCGGTTCGCAACCCGGACGTCACCGTACGCACGCGCGGCGTCATGGAGAAGTGCAGCTACTGCATCCAGCGCGTCAACCTGGCGCGCATCGAGGCCAAGCGCGAGCGCCGCCAGGTGGCCGACGGCGAGATCGTCACCGCCTGCCAGCAGGCCTGCCCGTCCGACGCCATCGTCTTCGGCGACGTCAACGACGAGGACGCGCGGGTGTCGCGCTGGAAGGGGCAGGCGCTCGACTACGGCCTGCTGGCCGACCTCAACACGCGGCCGCGCACCAGCTACCTCGCCAGGCTGACGAACCCCAACCCCGCGCTGGAGAGCTGACCGCATGACCACGGACATCACGTCGGGCCCGCCGCCGAAGAAGCCGCCCGTGCCGGCGGTGGTGGCGCCCGGCTACACGCCGGCGACGGTCACCGACCAGGTGAACAAGGTGGTCTTCGGCTCGACGCCGAAGTGGTGGCTGGCCGCCTTCGGCGTCTCGTTCCTGCTGCTCATGGTGCTGCTGCTCGCCATCTCCTGGCTGTTCTTCCGCGGCGTCGGCATCTGGGGCATCAACGTGCCGGTGGCCTGGGGCTTCGCCATCGTCAACTTCGTGTGGTGGATCGGCATCGGCCACGCCGGCACCCTGATCTCCGCCATCCTGCTGCTCTTCCGCCAGGAGTGGCGCACCTCGATCAACCGCTTCGCCGAGGCGATGACGCTGTTCGCCGTCGCCTGCGCCGGCCTCTTCCCGATCCTCCACCTCGGGCGGCCGTGGCTGTTCTACTGGCTGCTGCCGTACCCCAACACGATGAGCCTGTGGCCGCAGTTCCGCAGCCCGCTGATCTGGGACGTCTTCGCGGTGTCGACCTACGGCACGGTGTCGCTGCTCTTCTGGTACGTCGGCCTGGTGCCCGACCTCGCCACCCTGCGCGACCGGGTGAACAACCGCTTCGCGCGCCGCGCCGCCGGCATCTTCGCCCTCGGTTGGCGCGGCTCGGCGCGGCACTGGCACAACTACGAGACGCTCTACCTCCTGCTCGCCGGCCTGGCGACGCCGCTGGTGCTGTCGGTGCACACCGTGGTGTCGTTCGACTTCGCGATCTCGATCGTCCCCGGCTGGCACACGACGATCTTCCCGCCCTACTTCGTGGCCGGCGCCATCTACTCCGGCTTCGCGATGGTGATCACGCTGCTCCTGCCGCTGCGCTCGCTGTTCGGGCTCAAGGACCTGGTCACCGAGCGCCACCTCGGGGCGATGGCCAAGGTGATGCTGGCCACCGGCCTGATCGTCGCCTACGGCTACGTCATCGAGGCGTTCATCGCCTGGTACAGCGGCGTCGAGTTCGAGATGTTCATGATGGAGAACCGCATGACCGGGCCGTACGCCTTCCAGTACGCGATGCTCTGGTTGTGCAACATCCTGGTGCCGCAGCTGCTGTGGATCAAGAAGTTCCGCACCTCGCCGGTGCTGCTGTGGGGCATCGCGATGTTCATCAACGTCGGCATGTGGCTCGAGCGCTACGTGATCGTCGTCGTCTCGCTGTCGCGCGACTTCCTGCCGTCGTCGTGGGACATGTTCTCGGGGACCATCTGGGACTGGGCCACCTTCGTCGGCACCATCGGCCTGTTCCTGTCGCTGATCTTCCTCTTCGTGCGCTTCCTGCCGCTGATCTCCGGCTTCGAGATGCGGCACCTGGTGGCCCACAAGCGCGAGGGCCAGGGAGGTGACTCATGACCGCCGCCGTCCCGCAGCACGGGACCTACGGCCTGGTGGCCGAGTTCCACACCGACCGCGAGCTGGTGCGCGCCGCGCGCCGCGCCCGCGAGGCCGGCTACACGAAGGTCGAAGCGTACTCGCCGTTTCCGGTGGCCGATCTCGAGGAGGCGCTGGCGCTGCCGCGCTCGCGGGTGCCCCTGGTGGTCCTCGTCGGCGGCATCTGCGGCGGCCTCGGCGGCTACTTCCTCCAGTACTGGAGCCAGGTGCTGCACTACCCGATGAACGTCGGCGGCCGCCCCTTCCACTCGTGGCCGGCGTTCATCGTGCCGACCTTCGAGTGCACCATCCTGGCGGCGGCGATCAGCGGTGTGGTGGGCATGATCCTGCTCAACGGGCTGCCGCAGCCCTACCACCCGATGTTCAACTGGGATCGCTTCCTGCGCGCCTCGCGCGACCGCTTCTTCCTGGCCATCGAGGCCGACGACCCGCAGTACGACCGCGACGCCACCGCGAAGTTCCTGCGCGGGCTCGAACCGAGCGAGGTGAAGGAAGTTGAGAGCTGATCGACGAGCCCTGGTGCTCGCCCTCGCCCTCGCCCTGCCGCTCGCCGGCGGCTGCCGGGTGCGCACGGCGATGTTCGACCAGGCCAAGTACGAGCCCTACGAGCAGAGCCCGCTGTTCGCCGACGAGGCCGCCATGCGGCCGTTCCCGGAGGGCACGGTGGCGCGCGGGCGGCTCGGCGAGGACGCGGCGTACGAGACCGGCACGCTGCCGGACGGCGCGCTGGCGCCGTCGATCCCCGAGCGCCTCACCGTCGACCGCGCCTTCGTGCGCCGCGGCCAGCAGCGCTACGGCATCTTCTGCGCCCCCTGCCACGGCGCCGGCGGCGACGGCGACGGCATGATCGTGCAGCGCGGCTACGTGCGGCCGCCGTCGTACCACCTGGCGCGCCTGCGCCAGGCGCCGGACGGCCACTTCTTCGACGTCATGACGCGCGGCTTCGGGCGCATGCCGAGCTACGCCAGCCAGGTGCCGGTCGAGGACCGCTGGGCGATCGTCGCCTACGTCCGGGCGCTGCAGCTGTCGCAGAACGCGCGGCTCGCGGCGCTGCCCGGCGAGGCCGGCGAGGTGGCGCGGCGGGCGCTCGCCGAGGACGGCGAGCCCGGCGAGGTCGTGTCCGAAGAGCTGACCGGGGACGAGGGCCGGCGATGACCGTCGCCATGCACGACTCCGTGGAGCGCTTCGCGGCGCCGCCGGCGGTGGGCCGCCTGCAGACGACGGCACTGGTCGTCGGCCTGCTCGCCGCCGCCGTCTGCGTCGTCGGCTGGGTGGTCGACGCCGACCAGTTCTTCTTCTCCTGGCTGCTCGGCTGCATCCTGTGGCTCGGCCTGTCGCTCGGCGCCCTGGCGCTGACCATGATCCACAGCCTGACCGGCGGCGTCTGGGGGGTG
>CAZLBJ010000423.1:0-11356 GCA_964557755.1 uncultured Thermoanaerobaculia bacterium | reverse complement strand
CGACCGTCGACCTGCCGCTGCGGGTGGTCGAGCGCACCGGCGAGAAGGGCTACGGCCTGCGCCGGGTGAGCGCCAGCGACGTGCTCGAGGAACGCGGCATGCTGCCGGCCGGCGACGACGGGCCGGCGGCCGCCGCCGCGCCGCCGGTGCGCCGCGCCGCCAGGGCGGCGGCGACGCCCCGCCCGGAGCCGCCGCCGCAGAGGGCCCTGTTCGCCGAGGCGCTGCCCGGCCACGGCGGCTTGCCGCCGGTCAACCTGCTGCAGATGGGCGGCCACGAGAACCAGTACGACGAGACCGAGCTGGTGCGCCTCGGCGAGACGATCCGCGCCCGCTGCGCCGAGTTCGGCGTCGAGGGCACCATCGACGGCATCAACCCGGGGCCGGTGATCACCGTCTACGAGTTCCAGCCGGCGCCGGGGGTGAAGGTGGCGCAGATCGTCAACCTGCAGGACGACCTGGCGTTGGCGCTCAAGGCCGAGTCGGTGCGCATCGACCGCATCCCCGGGCGCTCGACGCTCGGCGTCGAGGTGCCCAACCGCCACCGCGGCACCATCCGGCTGGGCGACCTGCTGGCCGACAAGCGCATCGAGGGCTCGCCGTCGCTGCTCACCCTGGCGCTGGGGCGCGACATCCGCGGCGAGCCGGTGTACGCCGACCTCGCCACCATGCCGCACCTGCTGGTGGCCGGGGCCACCGGCGCCGGCAAGAGCGTCGGCCTGCAGAGCATGATCACCTCGATCCTCTACCGCGCGCGCAAGGACGAGGTGAAGTTCATCTTCATCGACCCGAAGCGCATCGAGTTGGGCGTCTACGCCGACATCCCCCACCTGGCGGCGGAGGTGGTGGTGGACATGAAGAAGGCGGCCAACGCGCTGCAGCGCATGGTCAAGGAGATGGAGGACCGCTACCGCCTGCTCGCCGAGGTCCACGTGCGCTCGATCGCCTACTACAACCGGGCGATCCGCGACCCGGAGGTCAAGCGCCGCCTGGCCCTCAACGACGACGAGACGGAGACCACCGCCGACGACCTCAAGCCGCTGCCCTACTACGTGATCATCATCGACGAGCTGGCCGACCTGATGATGGTCGCCTCCTCGGAGGTGGAGACCGCGATCGCGCGGCTGGCGCAGATGGCGCGGGCGGTGGGCATCCACCTGATCGTCGCCACCCAGCGGCCGTCGGTGGACGTGCTCACCGGCACCATCAAGGCCAACTTCCCGTGCCGCATCTCCTACGCCACGGCGACGCGCCACGACTCGCGCACCATCCTCGACCAGGTGGGGTCGGAGAAGCTCCTCGGCAAGGGCGACATGCTGTTCATGCCGCCCGGCACCTCGCGCATCCAGCGCCTGCACGGCGCCTACGTCACCGAGCAGGAGACGGCGGCGCTGGTGCGCTGGCTGAAGAAGAACCAGGGGCCGGCCGACTACGACCCGACGCTGCTCGAGCCGATCGAGACGTCCGGCGCCTCGGGCGACGTCCAGGGCGCCGACGACGACCTCTACGACGAGGCGGTGCGCACGGTGGTCGCCGAGGGCCAGGGCTCGGCGTCGTTCCTCCAGCGCCGCCTGCGCGTCGGCTTCTCGCGCGCCTCGCGCCTGATCGACATGATGGAGCGCGACGGCATCCTCGGCCCGCCGCAGGGCTCGAAGCCGCGCGAGGTGCTGGTGGCGGCCGACTTCTACGCCGAGATGGACCTGGCGAAGCGCGGCGTCGAGGGCTGACCGGGGGCGAGGGGTTGCAGGGAAGCCGGTTTAGTAGTACCATGCGCGCCATGCGTAATACCGACGGCAAGCCCACCCGCTCCGAGGTCCTGTCGCTGAAGATGGACGACGACCTGAAGGACGAGCTCGACTCCTACGCCGAACAGCTCGGACAGTCGCGCTCGTTCGTGATCCGCGAAGCGGTGCGCTCCTACCTCCACGGCGGGGCCTCGTCCTCCGGCTCGTTCCTCGCCCGCGCGGCCGACCTCGCCGGCGTGGTCGACGCCGAGCCTGACCTGTCGACCAACCCCGAGCACCTGGAGGGTTACGGCCGTTGAGGCCGGTGCTGCTCGACACCGGTCCGCTCGTCGCCTTCCTCAACCGCCGCGACCACCACCACGCGTGGGCGCGGGAGGTGCTCGACCAGCTCGAGCCGCCGCTGTTCACCTGCGAGGCGGTCCTCTCGGAGGCCTGCTTCCTGCTGCGCCGGCACGGCGGCGGGCCGCCGGCGGTGGTCGAGCTCGTCGCCCGTGGGCTGGTCGAGGTCGCCTTCGACCTGCAGGCCGAGGCCGCGCCGGTCGCGGCCCTGCTGACCAAGTACGCCGACCAGCCGACCTCCCTGGCCGACGCGTCGCTGGTCCGCCTCGCCGAGATCTACCCCGACGCCCGCGTCCTCACCACCGACGCCGACTTCCACGTCTACCGCAAGAACCGGCGCCAGCGGATCCGGCTGATCGCCCCCGCCGGTCCGCAGGGCTGACGCTACCCGCCGCCGGCTTCCAGGCGGGCGGCGTGGAGGGCGAGGAGCTCCTCGAGGCCGAGGCTCTCGGCGCGCACCTTCGAATCGAAGCCGGCGGCGGCGAGGGTGCGCTCGGCAGCGGGACGCCCCCACGCCGCGGCGAGGGCGTTGCGCAACGTCTTGCGGCGCAGCGCGAAGGCGGCGGAGACGGTGGCGAGGAAGGCCGGCATGGCGGCGGCCGGCAGCGGCGGCGGGCGCAGGAGGAGGCCGACGAAGGCGCCGTCGACCTTCGGCGGCGGCCGGAAGGCGCCGCGCCCGACGCGGCCGAGCAGGCGGGCCTCGGCGTGGGCGGCGACGAGCACCGAGAGGTAGCCGTAGTCGGCGTCGCCGGCCCCGGCCACCAGCCGGTCGCCGACCTCCTTCTGCACCAGGAAGGCGGCCCGCGGCACGGCGGCGTGGTGCGGCAGCAGGCGCTCGACGATCGACGTCGCCACGTTGTAGGGCAGGTTGCCCGCCGCCAGCACCTCGCCGCCGGCCGCCGCCGCCGGCCAGTCGATGGCGAGCGCGTCGCCCACCACCAGCGACAGGCGCGGGTCGGGGATCGCTTCCCGCACCGCCTGCGCCCACTCGGGGTCGACCTCCCAGCCCACCACCTCGGCGGCGCCGGCGGCCAGCAGCTCCCGCGTCAGCACGCCGCCCCCCGGCCCGACCTCCACCACCCGCCGCCCCGCCGGCCGCAGGAAGTCGACCAGCGGCCGGCACACCCGCCCGTCTGCCAGGTGGTGCTGCCCGAACCGCTTCTTGAGCACCGGCACGAGGCGCAACCTATCAGCCAGCGAGGCCGCCCGACCACGCCAAATCGGCACCCGCGGCCGGCCGGCGGGCCCGTTTCCACCGCCGCCACGGCCCGCCGGGCAATGGCACCCCCCTTGCACTTTCCACCCCCCGCGCCGACGCCCCACCCGATCCACCACCGAGGTCCCATGCAAGCTCCGACCAGCCCGCCCCACACCGCCCCGGCGACGGCCGGCCATGGCGACCCCACGCGCAGCGTCGACGCCGAGGTCCTCGCCGTCAAGCGGGTCGAGGAGGAGCTGCGCAAGGTCATCGTCGGCCAGGACTACCTGCTCGACCGCCTGCTGGTCGGCCTGCTCTCCCGCGGCCACGTGCTCATCGAGGGCGTCCCCGGCCTCGCCAAGACGCTGGCCGTCAAGACCCTGGCGCGCACCCTCCACCTCGACTTCCAGCGCATCCAGTTCACCCCCGACCTGCTGCCGGCCGACCTGGTGGGCACGCTGATCTACGACCAGCGCACCCAGGAGTTCCACCCCCACCACGGGCCGGTCTTCGCCAACCTGCTGCTCGCCGACGAGATCAACCGCGCGCCGGCCAAGGTGCAATCGGCGCTGCTCGAGGCGATGGAGGAGCGGCAGGTCACGCTCGGCGACCGCACCTGGCCGCTGCCCGAGCCGTTCATGGTGCTCGCCACCCAGAACCCGATCGAGCAGGAGGGCACTTACCCGCTGGCCGAGGCGCAGGTCGACCGCTTCATGCTCAAGCTCTCGCTCGGCTATCCCAGCCGCGCCGAGGAGGAGGAGATCCTCGAGCGCATGCTGGTCGAGCGGCCGATCGACGTCACCGCGGTGCTCGACCGCGAGCGCCTCGAGGGGCTTCGGCAGGCGGCCGACGCCGTCTACCTCGACGGCAAGATGCGCCGCTACCTGATCGACCTCGTGGTCGCCACCCGCGACCCGCGCTCCGCCGGTCTCGGCGAGCTCGCCGAGCTGATCTCCTTCGGTGCCTCGCCGCGCGCCACCCTGTTCCTCGCCCGCGCCGCCAAGGCGCTGGCGCTGGTGCGCGGCCGCGGCTACGTGGTGCCGGAGGACGTCAAGGAGATCGCCCCCGACGTGCTCCGCCACCGCGTCATCCCGACCTACGAGGCGGAGGCCGAAGAGATCACCCCGGACCAGCTCGTCGCCCGCCTCCTGGAGCGGATCGAAGTTCCTTAGTCCGGAGCGCGTCGTGTTCGCCCGCTCCTCCACCGCCCGCCACGCCGCCGCGGAGCCGCCGCGCCCGGCCGCCGTCGAGCTGCCGCGCGACCTGCTGCGCAAGGTGCGGCGCATCGAGATCGCCACCAACCGCCTGGTCGACCAGGGGGTGGCCGGCGACTACCACTCGGTGTTCAAGGGGCGCGGCATGGAGTTCGCCGAAGTGCGCCCCTACCAGCCCGGCGACGACGTGCGCAGCATCGACTGGAACGTCACCGCGCGCATGGGCCTGCCGTTCGTCAAGCAGTACGTCGAGGAGCGCGACCTGACCGTCTTCCTCGCCGTCGACGTCTCCGGCAGCCTGGGCTTCGGCTCGCGGGCGATCCTCAAGCGCGAGCTGGCGGCCGAGGTCTCGGCGCTGCTCGCCTTCGCCGCCATCCGCAACCAGGACCGCGTCGGGGCGGCGCTCCTCTCCGACCGCCTGGAGCTGTTCCTGCCGCCGCGCCGCCGCCGCACCCACGTGCTGCGCCTGGTGCGCGAGATGCTCGGCCGCCGCGGCGAGGGCGCTACCGACCTCGAGGCCTCGCTCGGCGCCACCCTGTCGACGCTCAAGCGGCGCTCGGTGCTGTTCCTCGTCTCCGACTTCCTCGACACCCCGTACGAGACGGCGCTCAAGGCCGCCGCGGCGCGCCACGACCTGATCGTGGTGGAGATCGTCGACCCGCGCGACGACGAGCTGCCGGCGGTGGGCCCGGTGGTGCTGCGCGACGCCGAGACCGGCCGCACGGCGGTGGCCGACGGCCGGCGCCTGGCGCGGCGCTACGCCCAGGAGCGGCGGCGCAGCCGCGAGGAGCTGGCGCGGCTGACCCGCCGGCTCGGCGTCGACCACCTGGTGCTGTCCACCGACCGCCCCTACCTCGGCCCCCTCGTCGCCTTCTTCGAACGCCGCCGCCGGAGGCTGGCGCGATGAGCCGCCGCTTCGCCGTCGCCGCTCTGCTGGCCGCCTGGCCGCTCGCCGCCATACTGCCGCCGGCGGCCGCGGCGGCCGAGCAGCCGCGCGTCGAGGTGCTGCTGCCGCCGGAGAGCCACACGGTGGGCGACCGGGTGCCGGTGGAGGTGCGCGTGCTGGTGCCCGGCGGCGACGGCGGCGACGCCCCGCGCTTCCCCGTCTGGAAGGAGACCTGGGGCGAGGCGGAGGTCGTCGAGATCGGCGAGCCGGCGGCCGGCGAGACCGCCGACGGCACCCCCGCCTGGACGCAGCGCCTGGTCCTCTCCGGCTTCCGCCCCGGCCGCCTGCCGCTGCCGCCGCGCGAGATCCTGGTGCCGGGCGAGGACGGCCGCAGCCGCCGCCTCGCCACCCCGGGCGGCCTGGCACTGGCCCTCGATTCGGTTCTGCCCGAGGTGCCGGCCGCGGACGGCGACGCCGCCGTGCCGCCGCCGCAGCCGGAGAAGCCCCTGGTGCCGCTGCCGGTCGGCGCCCGCTTCTGGTGGACCGCCGGCGCCCTCGGCCTGGCGCTCGCCGCCCTCGCCGCCCTGCTGCTGCGCCGCCGCCGCGAGGCCGGCGAGGCAGCCCGCCCGCGGCTGCCGCCCGGCGAGGAGCTGCGGCGCTCGCTCGCCGCCGCCCGCGAGACCGCCGACCCGGCCGACGGGCTGACGCGGGTGAGCCTGGCGCTGCGCCGCTACCTCGGCCGCCGCCTCGGCTTCCCGGCCGCCGAGAGCACCACCACCGAGGTGCGCCGACAGCTCGCCGCCCGCCGCCTGCCGGGCGGCGTCGGGGCGCGCTGCGGCGAGCTGCTCGCCGCCTGCGACCTGGTCAAGTTCGCCCGCCGCCCGGCGGCGCGCTCCGACGTCGAGCGCTGGGCCGACGCCGCCGGCGAGCTGGCCGAGCGCGTCGAGGAGCACCTGCGCCCCGCCGAGGAGGCCGCCGCGGCGGCGGCACCGGGCGGCGGTGAGAGAACCGCCGGGAAGAAGGCGGCATGAGCCCGCTCGACGCGCTCGACGGGCGTTTGGGCTTCGCCGACCCGCTGTGGCTCGCCCTCCTGCTGGCGCTGCCGCTGCTCGCCGTCTGGCACCACCGCCGCGCCGGTCTCGGCGCCCTCACCTACAGCCGGCTGCCGGCGCCGCTGCGCCGCCCGTCCTCGCGCACCGCAGGCGCGGTGCGCCTCCACCTGCCGTTCTACAGCCGCCTCGCCGCCCTGGCGCTGCTGCTCGTCGCCCTGGCGCGGCCGCAGCTCGGCTACGCCTGGGAGGAGAGCCTCACCGAGGGGATCGACATCCAGGTGGTGCTCGACGTCTCCGGCTCGATGGCGGCGGAGGACTTCCAGCCCGACAACCGGCTGGCGGTCGCCAAGCGCGTGGTCTCCGACTTCATCGGCCAGCGCACCGGCGACCGCATCGGCCTCACCGTCTTCTCCGGCAGCGCCGTCACCCGTTCGCCGCTGACCACCGACCGGCGCATGCTCGGCGTGCTGGTCGACGCGGTGGCGATCAACCGCGACATGGACGGCACCGCCATCGGCGTCGCGCTGGCCAACGGCGCGGCGCGGCTGAAGGGCAGCGAGGCGAAGAGCCGCGTCATCGTGCTGGTCACCGACGGCGTCAACAACACCGGCGCCATCGACCCGCTGTCCGCCGCCGCGGTGTGCGACGGGCTGGGCATCAAGGTCTACACCGTCGGCGTCGGCACCCGCGGGCCGGTGATGGTGCCGCTACCGATCCGCGATCCGGTCACCGGCCGCGTGCGCACCGAGCGCGTGGAGATGCAGAACCAGCTCGACGAGGCGCTGCTGCGCCGCATCGCCGAGCGCACCGGCGGCGCCTACTTCCGCGCCACCGACGCCCGCTCGCTGGAGCGCATCTTCGCGCAGATCGACCGCCTCGAGAAGACCGAGATCGAGGTCAAGCGCTACCTGCGCTACGAGGAGACCTTCCAGCCGCTGGCGTGGGCGGCCCTCGCCCTGCTGCTGCTGCCGGTCGGCGCCGCCGCCCTGCGCTGGACGGCCGAGCCGTGAGGAGCCCGCGCGCATGAGCTTCGCCGCCCCCGACCTGCTGTGGCTCGCCCTGCTGGCGCCCGCCGTCGCGCTGCTCGCCTCCTGGCTGTGGCGCCGGCGCCTGGCCGCCGACGCGGCGTGGGCGGCGCGCGGCCTGTGGGACCGCCTGCTCGCCGGCTACGACCGCCGCCGCCTCGCCGCCTCGGTGCTGCTGCTGGCGGCCGCGGTGCTCGCCACCGGCCTCGGCCTGGCCCGGCCGCGCTGGGGCGCCGAGACGCGCGAGGTCGAGCGCCGCGGCGTCGACGTCGTCTTCGTGCTCGACTCGTCGCTGTCGATGGCGGCGCGCGACGTGGCGCCGTCGCGGCTCGCCGTAGCCAAGAGCCTGGTGCGCCAGCTGGTGCACGACATGCCCGGCAACCGGGTGGCGCTGGTGCAGGCCGAGGGCGAGGGCCTGGTGATGGCGCCGCTGACCCTCGACGGCGCGCTGCTCGACATGCTGCTCGACGCCGTCGAGCCGGGCTCGCTGCCGGTGCCGGGCACCGAGCTGGCGCCGGCGCTCGGCCGCGCCCTCGAGCTCTTCGCCGACACCCGGCGCGAGCACCGGGTGATGGTGCTGCTCACCGACGGCGAGGACCACGGCGGCCGCCTCGAGGCCGCCCTCGAACGCCTGCGCCGCGAGGGCGTGGCGGTGCACGCGGTGGGTGTCGGCACGCCGCAGGGCGCTCCGGTGCCGCTCCCCGAAGACCCCCGGCGGCGCGACGGCGACCGCCCGGGCTACAAGCGCGACGCCGACGGCCAGGTGGTGATCAGCCACCTCGGCGAGGCGGTGCTCGAGGAGATCGCCGCCTCGACCGGCGGCGCCTACGTGCGTGCCACCAGCGCGGCCGCCGACCTGGCGCCGATCGAGCAGCGCATCCGCGAGATGGCCACCCGCACGCTCGAGAGCGAAACGGTGTCGACGCTCGAGGAGCGCTTCCAGTGGCCGCTGGCGGCGGCGGCGGTGCTGCTCGCCCTGCACCTCGCGCTCGGCAGCTTCGGCGCCGGGCGCCGCCCCGCTGCCGCCGCGGCGGCGGGGGGGACGGCGCCGTGAGCCGCCTCGCCGCCCTGCTCGTCGTCGCCGCCCTGCCGTGGCCGTTCGACGCCCTGGTCCCCGCCTGGGTCGACCGCGTGCTCTACAACCCCCGCGAGCGCACCGAGACGGCGATCGAGGCCTACCGGGAGGGCGACGCCGAGGCGGCGGCGCGGGCCGCCGACACCGCCCTGGCGGTCGCCCCTCGCCTTTCGGCGGAGGGCGGCGCGGACGGCGAGGGCGCCGAAGGCGCGGAGGAGGCCGGCCGCCGCGACCCGCGCGCCGCCTTCAACGCCGGCACCGCCCACCTCGCCGCCGGCGACGACGGCCGCGCCGTCGAGCTGCTGCGCGAGTCGGCGGCCGGCGTCGACGCCGCGGCCCCGGAGCTCGCCCCGGCGGCCCACTACAACCTCGGCAACGCGCTGCTCGCCGACGGCGACACCGCCGCCGCCATCGAGGCCTTCAAGGAGAGCCTGCGCCGCGCCCCCGGCGACGCCGCCGCCAAGCACAACCTCGAGGTCGCACTGCGCCGCCTAGAGCAGGAGCGCAAGCTGCAGCTGGGCTCGTCGCAGGAGACGCCCGGCGGCGACCGCCCCGGCGAGCAGGAGGAGGGCGACCAGGGCGGCGAGGAGCAGCCGAGCGAGGGCGAGGAGCGCCGCTCCGACGCCGCCGACCCGGGCGGGCAGCAGCCGCGGCAGGGCCAGCAACCGCCGCCGCCGCGGCCCGGCGGCGAGGGCGGCGAGGAGGACGAGCGCCGCGAGCGGCCGCTGCCCGGCTTCGAGGACCAGCCGGACATGACCGCCGAGCAGGCCGCCGCCGTGCTCGAGGCGGTCGAGAACCTCGAGCGCCGCCAGCGGCAGATCGACGCCCTCGAGCGGGCGCGGCGCGAGGCCGCGCACGGGGAGAAGGACTGGTGAGCCTTCGAAACGCCGGCGCGCGGCCGCGGACGCCGACGAGTCCTGAGCCTGCGGGAGGCCGGCCCGCATACCTGCTCGCCGCCGCACTCCTCGCCACCGTCTTCGTCGCCCTCCTCGCCCCGCCGGCGGCCGCCGACGACGTCGAGGTGCAGGCCTACCTCGAGCCCGAGGTGCTGGCCCCCGGCGAGGACGCCTTCTTCGCCATCGAGGTCTCCGGCGGCGTCTTCGACCGCGTCGCCTTCGAGCCGGAGTTCGAGCTGCTCAACTTCCGTCAGGTCGGCGCCCCGGCGCAGAGCCACAACGTGCAGCTCAGCAACGGGCTCACCCGCCGCAGCCTGCGGCTGACCTGGCGGCTGCGCGCCGAGGACTTCGGCACCGCGGCGGTGCGCCGCATCTCGGTGCGCGTCGGCGACACGCGCTACGACCTGCCGGCCAGGCAGGCGAGCGTGGTGAGCGACCCGCCCCGTGCCCGCCGGCCGCCGGCCGGCCAGCCGCAGCGCCCCTCGTGGCGCTTCCCGGGCGCGCTCGAGGACCTGTGGCGCGACCGCGCGCGCCGGCGCGAGGCCGAGCAGCGCCCGGAGATCCGCCTCGTCGCCGAGGCGTCGCCGCGCGCCCCGTGGGCCGGCCAGCAGGTGACCTACACGCTGTGGCTCTACACGCAGGCCAACGTCTCGCGCGTCAGCCTGAAGGAGCTGCCGGAGTTCCGCGGCCTGTGGGTCGAGGAGGTGCCGCGCACCGAAACCGAGCGCACCGAGACGGTCGAGGTCGACGGCGAGACCTTCTACCGCACGCCGCTCTTGCGCCGCGCCCTCTTCCCGCTGCGCCCCGGCCGCTACGAGATCGGCGCCGCCGAGGTGTTCCTGGTCGCCCGGCTGGTGCCGGTCAACCCGTTCGCGCCGGTGCTGCCGCGCGCCGAGCAGCTGGTGCGCGCCAGCGAGCCGCTGACCCTCGACGTGCGGCCGCTGCCGCCGGTGCCGCCGGACCTCGCCGGCCGCTGGCACGGGCTGGTGGGCGACCTCGACCTCGACGCCCGGCTGGTGCCCTCCGAGCTGGCGGTGGGCGACGCCTCGACGCTGGAGGTGACGCTCTCCGGCCGCGGCCACGTCGAGGGCCTCGAGCTGCCGGCGCCGCGCCTGCCGCAGGAGGTCGAAGCGATGCCGCCCGAGGAGCGCGGCGGCAACCGCGTCGAGCACGGCGAGGTCGCCGCCGAGCGGAGCTGGAGCTTCCCCCTGGTGCCCCGCGAGCCGGGCACCTGGCGGCTGCCGCCGCTGGAGCTCGCCTACTTCGACCCGCGCGCCGGCGACTACCGCCTGGCCGCCACCCCGGCGCTGGTGCTGCGCGCCCGCCGCGGCGACCCGCACGGCGGCGCCGCCGGCAGCCCGGTGCTCCACCCGCTGAAGAACGCCGCCCTGCCGCTCGACGACGACCCCGCCGGCCCCTGGCGCGCCGCCCTGCCGTGGCTCTTCGCCCTGCCCTGGGCGCTGGTCCTCGGCAGCGCCCTGGTGCGCCGCCGGCGCGAGGCGGCGGGCGGCGACGGCCCCTGGCCGCGCTTCGCCGGCCGCGTGGCGGCGGCGGCGGCCGAGGAGCGGCCGCGGCGGACGGCGATCGCGCTCGAGGAAGCGTGGCGGGACCTCTTGGCCGAGTGCCGCGCCCTGCCCCCGGAGCTGCCGCCGTCGCGCTGGGGCCGCCACCTGGCGGCGACCGGCGCCGGCGCCCGCGACCTGGCGGAGCTCGACGAGCTGATCGAGGACCTCCACTACCTGCGTCACGCACCGCTGCTCTCCACCATCGGCGAGCTCGCCGGCGACCTGGCGGAGCGCTCCCGCCGCCTCGGCCGCCGGCTGGCGGCGGCATGAGCGGGACGGGCGCGACGGCCGGCGCCTCCGGCGCCGGCACGGAGGGGCGCCTCCGGCAGCGCCTCGAGCGCCACCTGCCGGCGGTGCTCGCCGC
>CAZLBJ010000422.1:0-2626 GCA_964557755.1 uncultured Thermoanaerobaculia bacterium | reverse complement strand
CGTCCCCCGGATACACCATCCCCAGCTCCTCCCGAGCCAACCTCTCCAGCGCCAGCGGATCCGAATCCAGCCGCCCGATCCGCTCCTCCAGCGCCTCGATCTCCACCCGCGACACCGCGATCGCCCGCCGCAGGTCCGCCTCCCGCGCCTCCACCACCCCCAGGTCCCGCCACGTCTTCACCCCGGCGACCGCCACCAGCAACAGGATGCACACGTACACCGTGATCCCCAGCGGGCGCAGCGCCGCCGGCGACGACGGCGGCGGCGAGGCGGGGGGCCGGATGGGGCTGTCGTCGGGCATCGTCGTGTGCCGCGGGCCGGGCGCCGGGGACGGCCGCAGCCGCCCCGGCCGCCGCTCACGTATGGAAGCGGGGGAAGGCCGCGCGCCCAGGGTAATGGGCCGCACCGCCCAGCTCCTCCTCGATGCGCAGCAACCGGTTGTACTTCGCCACCCGGTCGCTGCGGCAGGGGGCGCCGGTCTTGATCTGACCGGCGCGGGTGGCCACCGCCAGGTCGGCGATGGTCGTGTCCCGGGTCTCCCCGGAACGGTGGCTGATCACGTTCGCGTAACCGTTCGTCTTCGCCAGCTCCACCGCCGCCAGCGTCTCCGACAGCGTGCCGATCTGGTTGAGCTTCACCAGCAACGCGTTGGCGATCCCCTCTGCGATCCCCTCGGCGCGGATCGCCGGGTTGGTGACGAAGAGATCGTCGCCGACGAGCTGCACCCGCTCGCCGAGCCGCTCGGCGAGCACCTTCCAGCCCGCCCAGTCGTCCTCGGCCAGGCCGTCCTCGATCGACACCAGCGGGTACGCCTCCACCAGCTCCTCGTACCAGTCGACCAGGTCCTCGCTCGACAGCCCGCTGCGCCCCTCGCCGGCCAGCGCGTAGACGGGCGCCTTCCGGCCCCGCTTCTTCTCCACCAGCTCGCTGGCCGCCACGTCGAGCGCCAGCGCCACGTCGCGCCCGGGCTGCAGGCCGGCCTTCGAGATCGCAGCGGTGAGCAGGTCGAGCGCCTCGCGGTTGCTCCCCAGGTCGGGCGCGAAGCCGCCCTCGTCGCCGACCGCCGTCACCAGCCCTTTGGCCTTGAGGATCGCCTTCAGCGCGTGGTACACCTCGACGCCGGCGCGCAACGCCTCGTCGAAGCGGTCGAAGCCGACGGGGACGATCATGAACTCCTGGACGTCCACCGAGTTGTCGGCGTGAGCGCCGCCGTTGAGCACGTTGAGCATCGGCACCGGCAGCACCGTCGCCGCCGGCCCGCCGAGGTAGGCGTAGAAGGGCAGGCCCGCCGCCTCCGCCGCCGCCTTGGCCACCGCCAGCGACACGCCGAGGATGGCGTTGGCGCCCAGGCGGCCCTTGTTCTCGGTGCCGTCGAGCTGGCGCATCGTGCGGTCGACCAGCGCCTGGTCGCGGGCGTCGCAGCCGGCGAGCTGGACGGCGATCTGCTCGCGCACGTTGGCCACCGCCTTGAGCACGCCCTTGCCGCCGTAGCGCTTGCCGCCGTCGCGCAGCTCGAGCGCCTCGCGGGCGCCGGTCGAGGCGCCGGAGGGCACCGCGGCGCGGCCGCCGGCGCCGCTGTCGAGGACGCAGTCGACCTCCAGGGTCGGATTGCCCCGCGAGTCGAGGATCTCGCGCGCCAGGATCTCTTCGATGGAAAACATTCGATATACCTCCTCCGGCGGCGATTCTATCCCCTCGGCGCTGTTAGACTGCGCACCGCCGCCGACTTCCCCCCGATCCGATGCCCCTGAAGCTGCCCTTCCGCCGTCCCGCCCGCCCCGGCGCGAGCTCCCGCGTGCCGCGGCGCGGCGTGCGCCTGCACGTCGGCGCCGGCCGCGAGCGCCTGGAGGGCTGGGTCAACGTCGACGTCCAGGACCTGCCCGGCGTCGACGTGGTGGCCGACGTCACCCGGGGCCTCGACTTCGCCGACGCCGAGGCGCTCTACGCCGAGCACTTCCTCGAGCACCTGCCGCTGGACGCCGCCGTCGACTTCCTGCTCGAGTGCCACCGCGTGCTGGCGCCGGGGCGCTGGCTGCGGCTGTCGACGCCGAACCTCGAGTGGGTGTGGGCCAGCCACTACCCGCTCGACCTCGCCGCCGAGGACAAGGCGCGGCAGGCGCTGATCGCCAACCGCGCCTTCCACGGCTGGCGCCACCGCTTCTTGTGGAACCGCGAGCTGCTCGGCCGCGCCCTCGCCGCCTGCGGCTTCGAGGACGTCCGCTTCTGCCGCTACGGCGAGAGCTCGCAGCCCGAGCTCGCCGGCCTCGAGCGCCACGAGACCTACGGCGACTCCGACCAGTACCCGCACGTGGTGATCGCCGAGGCGCGCAAGGCGGCGCCGGCGCCCGCCGCGCTGGCGGCGCTGCGCCGCGAGATGCAGCGCGAGTTCCTCGGCCACCTGGACGACTGACCGGCCGTGGCGCGTACACCCGGGCACACCGTGCCGCATCCCCGCCCCGTCGCGCCGCGCCGCGCCGCGCTCGCCGCCGCCCTGTTCGCCGCCGGCTGCGGTGCCGGCGGCGCCGGCGGCGCCGGCGGCGCCGACCGGCCGCTCAACGTCGTGCTGGTGATGGCCGACACGCTGCGCGCCGACCACGTCGGCGCCTACGGCCACCCGCGCGGCACC
>CAZLBJ010000421.1:0-10736 GCA_964557755.1 uncultured Thermoanaerobaculia bacterium | reverse complement strand
CAAGCTCCAGGACGTCTTCCGCCAGCTCAAGGGCGAGGGCAAGATCACCGAGGAGTCGCTCGACGCGGCGCTGCGCCAGATCCGCCTGGCGCTGCTCGAGGCCGACGTCCACGTCCGCGTCGTGCGGCCGTTCGTCACCCGGGTGCGCGAGCGCGCCCTCGGCCAGGACGTGCTGAGCTCGCTCACCCCCGCGCAGCAGGTGGTCAAGATCGTGCGCGACGAGCTGGCGTCGCTGCTCGGCGAGGAGGGGACGGAGCTCGAGCTCACCGGCCGCCCCGCGGTCGTCCTGCTCTGCGGCCTCCAGGGCTCGGGTAAGACGACCACCGCCGGCAAGCTGGCCAAGCGCCTGGCCGGCCGCGGCCGCCACCCGGTGCTGGTCGCCGGCGACCTGCAGCGCGCCGCCGCCGTCGAGCAGCTCGTGCAGGTCGGCGCCGGCGTCGACGTGCCGGTGATCACGCCGCGCGAGGGCGAGGACGTGCTGGCGCTGGCCCGCCGGGCGCTCAAGGAGGCGCCCGAGCACGGCCGCGACACGGTGGTGCTCGACACCGCCGGCCGCCTGCACGTCGACGAGGCGCTGATGGACGAGCTCAAGGCCCTCGCCGCGCTGGCGCAGCCGGACGAGATCCTCTTCGTCGCCGACGCGATGACCGGCCAGGACGCGGTGCGCTCCGCCGAGCAGTTCGCCGCCGCGCTGCCGCTCACCGGCGTCGTCCTCACCAAGCTCGACGGCGACTCGCGCGGCGGCGCCGCGCTGTCGATCCGCACCGTGGCGCGGGTGCCGATCCGCTTCGTCGGCGTCGGCGAGAAGGCGTCGGACTTCGAGCTCTTCCACCCGGAGCGCATGGCGTCGCGGATGATCGGCATGGGCGACGTGCTGTCGCTCATCGAGAAGGCCGAGCGCGACCTCGACCAGGACGAGACCGAGCGCCTGGCGCTCCGCATGATGTCCGACGAGTTCACCCTCGAGGACCTGCGCGACCAGCTGCGCCAGGTGCGCCGCCTCGGGCCGCTGTCGAGCCTGCTCGAGCTGATGCCGAAGATGGGGCCGTTCAAGCAGCTCTCCGGCGCCCAGGTGGACGACAAGGAGCTGGTGCGCGTCGAGGCGCTGATCAACTCGATGACGCCGAAGGAGCGCCGCAAGCCGGCGATCATCAGCGCCAACCGCAAGAAGCGCATCGCGCGCGGCTCGGGCATGCGCGTCCAGGACGTCAACCAGCTCCTGCGCCAGTACAAGCAGATGCGCAAGATGATGAAGCGCATGAAGGGCTCCGGAATGCTCAAGAAGGCCCTCTCGGGCGGCTTCCCCGGCGCCCCGGGCGGCCCGGGCGGTCCCGGCGGCGGCTTCCCCGGCGGCCCCGGCGGCGGCCTGCCGCCGGGCTTCAAGCTGTAGCGGCGATCAGGGCACGGAGTAGCGATCCAGGACTGTCCCTCCGTCGACCAGGTCGATCCGGTAGAGGCGGTCGAACTCGTCGTGGCGGATCGGTGTGCCGGGGTCGCCGCCGAGGAGGTCGACGAGGGCGGGGGTGGTGTTGGAGTGGCCGACCACGAGGACCACCCCGCCATCGCGCCGGAGCTCCGCGGCGA
Organism: uncultured Thermoanaerobaculia bacterium; assembly: GCA_964557755.1. GTDB lineage: Bacteria > Acidobacteriota > Thermoanaerobaculia > Multivoradales > JBCCEF01 > CAZLBJ01. The sequence continues at coordinate 9,152 of CAZLBJ010000421.1, read as the reverse complement.
GGTCGGGGAGCGCCCGCGGGTCGTAGATCTCGAGCTCCAGGCCGAGCCTGTCGGCCAGCGGGGACGCGGTGGCGCGGGCGCGGCGGGTATCGGTGGCGAGGATGCGCTCGATGCCCTCTTCGGCGAGCAGGCCGGCGAGGCCTTCGGCCCGGAGCCGGCCCAGCTCGGAGAGCTCAGGGTCGTCGCCCGCCGCCGTTTCCGCGTGGCGGACGAGCAGGACGCGGCCCGGCGTCGCTCCGCCCGCGGCCGCCGCCTTCGCCTCGTCGCCGGGCCCGGCGGCGGCGGCCTGGGACGCCGTCGCGAAGCCGAGGACGGCGAGGAGGACGGCGGAGAGGACGGAGCGGACGGACGGAGACGGACGGCTGGAGATCATCGCGGTTCAGGCCGCCGCCCGCCGCAGCAGGATCACCGTCTGGTCGTCGAGCTGGGGCTGGCCGGCGGCGAAGTCCTGGGTCGCGCGGTCGATGCAGGCGACGACCTCGCCGAGCGGGCGGCCGCGCAGCGCCACCAGGCACTCCACCAACCGCGCCTGGCCGAACTCCTCGTCGGTCGGCGAGGCGCACTCCGTGATGCCGTCGGTGTAGAGGCACAGGAGGTCGCCGGGCTCCATGCGCAGCCGCGCGCCCTGGTAGGTGCTGCCCGGCAAGAGGCCGAGGGGCAGGCCGCCGGCGCCGAGCTCGCACACCTCGTCGCCGCCGCCGCCGCGCAGCAGCAGCCCCGGGTTGTGGCCGGCGTTGAGGAAGTCGAGGTCGCCGGTCGCCGCGTCGAGGTCGGCGAGCAGCAGGGTGATGAACTTGTTGCGCGCGCTGGAGTCGAGGATGTGGCTGTTGAGGCGGGCGAGCAGCTCGGGGCCGAAGTCGACGCGGTCGAGCAGCAGGCGCAGCGCCGAGTGTAGCGTCGACACCAGCAGCGCGGCGGCGATCCCCTTGCCGGTGACGTCGGCGACGGTGAAGGTGAGACGGCCGCCGCGCGCCAGCAGGTCGTAGTAGTCGCCCCCCACCTGGCGCGCCGGCCGGTTCCAGCCCACGAGCTCCCAGCCCGGCAGCGTCGGCGCGCCGTCGGGGAGGATCTGGCGCTGGATCTCCGCCGCCAGCTCCATCTCGCGCTCGAGGCGCTCCTTCTCCAGCGCCTGGCGGTGCAGGCGGGCGTTCTCCAGCGCGATCGCCGCCTGGTTGGCGAACAGCGACAGGGTGCGGCGGTCGGAGGCGCCGAAAGGGCCGACGCCGCGGCGGCTCTCCTTGTCGGCGACCACGATCAGCCCGCCCACGCGCTGGCCGCTGCCGATCGCCACCGCCATCAGGTGGCGCGCCCCCGGCACCAGCCCCTCCGGCCCGGGGCCCGTGCCGGCGAGCAGCGGCTCGAGCGCCGGGTCGCCGGCGGCGAAGGCGTCGCCCGCCTCGCCGCCGAAAGTGCGATCGAGGCGGTAGAGGTCGCCGTCGCGGAGATAGAGGGCGCCGCGGCGGGCGTCGAGCAGCGACACGGCGCGCAGCAAGATCTCCTCGGAGAGCTGGTCGAGGTCGAGGGTGGAGGCGATGGCGAGGCCGACCTCGTACACCGACTCGAGCTCGACCACGCGATAGTTGACCTGGAAGTGCTGCTGCTTGAGCTGCTTGCGCAGGCGCAGGGTGCGCAGGGCGGTGGCCAGCAGCAGGGTGAGCGGCTCGGGGGGCGCGGCGCCGGAATCGATGGAGGCGCCGCGCGCCACCAGCAGGCCGCCGGGCAGCCGCCAGCCGGCGCCCTCGGCGGCGGCGTCGAGGCGGGCCGGGAACGGCCCCTCGCCCACCGTCACCTCGCGCAGCAGCTCGGCCTCGCCGCCGGCGGGGCGCGGCGCGGCGTCCGCCGCCTCGCGCTCGAGGTAGAGGGCGGCGCCGGCGGCTCCCAGGGCGCCGCACCACAGCTCGAGCAGGCGCTCGACGTCGGCGCGCTCGCCGACGTCGCGGCGGGCCAGCGTCTCGAGCTCCCGCCACAGCTCGGAGGCGGCGTGCGCGCGCGCCGGCGCCGGGGGCTCGGCCATGGCGCTCAGGAGGCGGAGGTGGTGGAGGCGGCGCCGCCGGCGAGGTCGCCCACCGCCTGCGGCTCGTCGGGGTAGATGCCGGCGTACTGTGCCAGCCCCATGATGTGGAAGGTCTTCTCGATGGTCGGGGTGAGGCAGCAGAAGGCCAGCCTGCCATCGATCTCCAGCATCTTCTCGATGATCTCGATGAGGATCGAGATGCCGATCGAGTTGACGATCTTGGTGCCCTGGAGGTTGAGCAGCAGCACCTTGTAGCCGCCCTGGATGAGCTCGTGGGCCGCGCTGGCGATCTCCTCGCCGCCCTGGTTGTTGATGTAGCCCTCGGTGTAGATCACGGCCAGGCCGTCGCGCCGGTCCACCTGCAGCTTCAAGCTCTCGCTCATCTCATCGTCCCTCGTTCATCCCGCGGCCTTGGTCATCACGATGGAAGTCCCAGCGGCACCCGAGTCGATCTCGACCTCGTCCATCAGCCCGCGAATGATCTTCAAGCCCCAGCCCCGCTTGCGCTTGGCGTTGAGCTTCTGCTCGATGGTCGGCTCCTCCACCCCCTGCGGCGAGAACCCGACGCCGGTGTCGCTGACGGTGATGCGCAGCAGCCGCGGCGCGGCGGGCCGCTCCCCCAGCACCTCGAAGGTCAGGTGCACCTTGCTGTCGGCCGCGTGGCTGTGCTCGATGGCGTTGATGCACGCCTCGACCACCGCCATGCGGACCTCGTCGATCCTATCCGGACTCATGCTCAGCAGCTCGGCCATGGCCGTCGCGGTCTTCGACGCGGCGATCTCCATGTCCGGGGCAAGCGGCAGGGTGAGTCTCACCTCCCGCAAGATGGCGTCGCCAGCCATAGCAACCTCGGAGCTCCGTACCGGCCGCTAGAACGTGAGGTAGAGCTCGAAGAGGTAGATCACGACGGGGTGCACGAGGTCTTGCGTCAGGAGCCAACCGAAGGTGGCGAAGGAGCCGGCGGACAGGAGGGTGCGCAGCGGCAGGCGGTGGGGAAGGGCGAGCGATTCACGAAGGGAGTCTAACATGGCGGTTCTCCTCGGTCGCCCCACTCCACTACAAGGCCGCTGCCAACCCCCGGCCGCTGCCGCAGTAGGTCTGACAAGGCCAACGCTTTCAAAGAGTTACGGCAGACGCGGCGACGGTAGCGCACCAGCCTGCCTCGGCCCGTCCGCGACATTTCGCCCCACTTCCGCCCCGCTGGACGGGGTGCCACGGCCGGAAGGGGCCATTCTGCCTCGGTAACCGCCCGCTCGGGACAATATGACTCGCATGCGTCGTTTTGTCCCTCAACGCCCCGCGCGGACGCAAGGCCGCCGCTGCCCTGTACGACGCGCCGGCCGGCCGGTTTGTTTCAACCGCTTGCTCCGGCCGTGTCCCCCTCCCGCCCGCCCGGGGCACTACCCTTACGACAGCATTACAGCCAGTCGGCTCCGGGAAAACTTGAGGTTCTGAATTCTCGATGCTACCCTGGGTCGTCATTTCCGAGTAAGCGGAAACGCCCCCTTCGCCGGGGGCCCCTGTGTATGCCCCGGCCCGCAGAGGCCCGGGACCACCGGCGAGCCGGTCCGCGAGCCCCGCGTGGTGGCGGGGTCCGCCCCCGGTTTCGCCCCACCCATCAGCAGGAGGATCACGATGAAGCTAGGGCGCACCCCTCTGACCGTGCTGGCCGTCCTGGCGCTGCTCGCCGCAGCGCCGGCCCTGGACGCCGCCATGGTCAAAAAGTTGAGTTTCGGAGAGCTGGCGAACCACGCGGAGCACATCTTCCGCGGCACGGTGATCGACGTCGAGCAGAGCTCGATCACCCTCGGCGGCGGTGAGCTGCCGGTGACCATCTACCGCCTGAAAGTCGACGAGGCCTTCAAGGGCGACTTCGGCAGCGGCAAGGACGCGGCGGTGATGGAGGTCCGCATGCTGGGCTCGATCAAGGACCAGCCGGTCACCGTCGGCCCGTATCAGCGCGTCTCGACCCTCCCCGACGTGCCCCGCCTCGTGCGCGGCCACGACTACGTGCTGTTCACCACCGCGCCGAGCGCCATCGGCCTGTCGACCACGGTCGGCCTCGGCCAGGGCAGCTTCCGCGTCTTCAGCCAGGACCACCAGGAGATGGTGGCCAACGAGCTCGACAACGCCGGCATCTTCGCCGGACCCGTGACCTACGCCGCCCTCGCCGACGCCATCCACGGCGCGGTCGGCAACTGAGGGGGACGACGATGAGAACGATGAATCGACTCTCCCTCCCCGTCCTCGCGCTGGCGCTCGCCGCCCTCGCCGCCGCTCCCGCCGCCCACGCCGCCGGGCCGCTCGCCCTGTGCGGCTCCGGCCAGCCCTACCTGTGGCCGAACGGCGGCACCAACATCCCGTTCAACCCCGACCAAGGCGACCTCGGGCCGCTGACCAACGCGCAGGCCGTGTCGCTGACCGCCGACGCCTTCCAGGTGTGGGAGGACGTCGCCACCTCGACGGTGACCTACACCAACGCCGGCCTGCTGCCGGTGGACGTCGACGTCACCAACTTCAACCCCTACCTCAACCCGGTCGCGCCGGACGGCCTGTCGGCCATCGTCTTCGACGACACAGGCGAGATCTTCGACCTGCTCTTCGGCCCCGGCTCCGGCGTCCTCGGCTTCGCCGGCCCGGAGTGGGTGAACACCATCACCTGCGACATCCTGGAGGGCCTGTCGTTCCTCAACGGCCCGTCGTTCGGCGACCTGACGGCGGCCTTCGACGTCATGGTGCACGAGTTCGGGCACTACACGAACCTGGCGCACACGGTGGTCAACGGCCAGCTCTACATCGGTTTCGGCGACCTGCCGGGTCCCGAGCCGTTCTCGCCGTACGCCATCCCCAACCCGTTCACCGAGGTGGTGGAGACGATGTACCCGTTCTACTTCGGGCCGCCCATCGGCACCGCCACGCTGCACCGCGACGACATCTCGAGCGTCTCGGCGCTCTACCCGGATGCGAGCTTCGCCGCCACTACCGACGACATCTCGGGCACCATCTTCCTGCCCAACGGCACGACCCGCATCTCGGGCGTCAACGTCATCGCGCGCAACGAGGCGGACCCGTTCCACGACGCGGTGTCGGCCATCTCCGGTGACTACACCGACAGCACCTCGCAGGCCGACGCGGTGACCGGCACCTACACCCTGTACGGCCTGACGCCGGGCGCCGACTACCGCGTCTACGTCGACGAGCTGCTGGCCGGCGGCTTCAGCACGCCGCCCGTCCTGCTGCCGGGGCCGGAGGAGTACCACAACGGCGCCGCGGAGTCGAACAACGTCACCTCGGCCGACCCGCCGGCGGACTTCGTGTTCGTCAACCCGGCGGCCTCGGGCGTGGACGTCATCTTCAACGCCTTCGGGCCGGGCGATCCGCTGCCGGTGGGCATCGACGGCAACGTCGAGCTGTTCCCGCCGTTCTCGTTCGAGCTCTGCGGCACGAGCTACGACTCGGTGTTCGTCAACGCCAACGGCAATCTCACCTTCGGCACCGGCAGCACCGACTTCACCGAGTCGAGCGCCGAGTTCCTGAGCGGCCCGCCGCGCATCGCCGCGCTGTGGGACGACCTCAACGCGACGGCCGGCGGCTCGGTGTTCTTCACCCAGACGTCGAAGACCTTCACCGTCCACTGGAGCGGCGTGCCGGAGTTCGTCAACATCGGCTCGAACACCTTCAGCATCACGCTGAAGAAGAACTCGAACCACGTCGAAATCCAGTACGGCGGCATCACCGCCACCGACGGCCTGGCCGGCGTCTCCTGCGGCGGCGCCGTGACCTCCGGGTTCGAGACCCCGACCGACCTGTCGGCGTTCGGCAGCAACCGCATCGACCTGCACCAGCAGCCGGCGGTGTGGGAGCTGTTCGGTCCCGGCAACCCGAACGACCTCGGCGGCTCGACGGTGCGCTTCTCCGGCACCACCAACTACGACGACAACTGGGCCGAGCCCAACGACACGCTCCAGCACGCGCGCAACATCAGCCTGCCGTTCGACAGCATCCCGGTGAGCCGCTTCACCGAGATCGAGCCGACCGGCGCCGACATCGACTTCTACCGCTTCTCGGCCGAGGCCGGGACGACGCTGATCGCCGAGACGATCGCCGGCCAGCTCGACAGCCTGCTCGTGGTGGCCGACGCCACCGGCCTGGTGCTGGCGGTGGACGACGACGGCGGGGCCGGCCTGCTGTCGCGCATCGTGCTGCCGATCCCGGCGGACGGCGACTACTTCCTGGGCGTCACCACGTTCCCGGACTTCGCCTTCACCGGTGCCGGCGGCTCGGGCGGCCGCTACGTACTGAGCGTCCAGACCATCGACGGCATCCTGCTGAACCTGGGGGACGACACCTCGCAGGAGGTGACGCTGCCGTTCTCGTTCACCTACCAGGGGACGACGTACAACAGCGTTTTCGTCAACTCCAACGGCAACCTGACGTTCGGCAGCGGCGACAGCGACTTCTCCGAGAGCGTGGCGGAGCTGCTCGCCGACCAGCCGCGCATCGCGCCGTTGTGGGACGACCTGTCGCCGAACCAGGGCGGCCTGGTCACCGTCGAGCAGGACGCGACGACGTGGACCGTCAACTTCGACGGCGTGCCGCAGTTCCTGGCCGCCGACAGCAACAACTTCTCCGTCACGCTGACCTCCGGCGGCGACGTCTCGATCGGCTACGGCGCGGTCGCGGCGCTCGACGCCATCGTCGGGGTGACCGAGGGCGGCGGCGCCGCCAACCCCGGGGAGACCGACTTCTCGGCGGGCGGCGTCCACTCCGTCACCGGCACCACCTACGAGCAGTTCACCGGCGCGGGAGACCCCTTCGACCTCGACGGGGCGACGGTGGACTTCCAGTAGCGGACGGGCAGGTACCTTCCCGCGGCGGACGCCGCGGACTCGGGCGGCGGGAGCGATCCCGCCGCCCTTTTTCTTGGCCGGCGCTAGGTGCCGCCGCGCCGCCAGGCGAGGAAGGCCGGCAGCACGGTGATCGCCACCAGGGCGGTGAAGACGGCGCCGAGGATGGCCACCAGCCCCACCGAGCGCAGCCCCGGGTAGTGGGAGAAGACCAGCGAGCCGAAGCCGGCCACCGTCGACAGCGCCGCCACCACGATGGCGTTGCCGGTCTCCACCAGGCCGGCGCGCGTCGCCGCGGCGCCGCGGCCCGCCGTCTCGCGGTAGCGGTGGACGACGTGCAGGCCGTAGTCGACGCCGATGCCGATGATCATGGTGGTGACGAAGATGTTCATGAAGTTGAGCTCGATGCCGAGCAGCGCCATGGCGCCGAGCATCCAGGCGATGCCCACCGCCAGCGGCACCAGCGCGAGCAGCGTGTGGCGCAGGGAGCGGAAGTCGAGGTAGAGCAGCAGCGCCACCAGGGCGAGGCCCAGCAGGCCGGCGATCCAGGCGTCGCGGCGCACCACCTGGCGCACCCGCTGGTTGAGCAGGTTGGTGCCCGTGAGGTCGACGTCGGGCCCCAGCTCGACGGCGGCGCGCAGCGCCTCGGGCGGCGCCTCGCGGCGCCAGCGGTTGTCCGGCGGGTAGAGGTAGACGATGCTCATCCAGCCGCCCTCGCCGTCGGGCTGCAGGTAGCGCTCGAGGAGCTTCGCCGTCTGCGGGTTGGCGGCGAGGTCGGCGGCGGTGATCGGCGCCTCCGGCATCAGCGCCGAGCGCAGCAGCGCCAGCCCCTCCTCGAACGGCTCGGCGCGCAGCCCCTCGGCGGCGAGCGCGCCGCGGAAGGTGGCGTCGATGCGCCCGAAGTCGAGCGCCCTCTCGCGCTCGCGGTCGAGCCAGTCGAGCACCGCCGCCTGCCGCACCGGCGGCGGGATCAGCGAGGTGATGGCGCTGTAGCGGTGCAGCACGCCGTCGCGCACCAGCTCCTCCGCCCGCTCGGCGGCGCGGCCGGCGGTGGCGATCGCCGCCTCCTCGCTGCCGCCGCGGGCGACCATCATCATGTAGTCGAAGCCGGAGCCGAAGCGCTCCCCCACCTCGCGCGACACCTCGATGCCGCGGTTGCCGGCCGGCCGCATGGTGGTCGTCGACTCCTGGAACTCGAGCTGGAACGACAGCGCCAGGGCGGCGGCGGTGAGCACCGCGCCGGTGGCCATTACCGCCCGCGGCCGCGCCATCGCGAAGCCCATCAGGTGGCGGGTGCCGAAGCCGTGCAGGTAGAGGCGCGGCCCGGTGGCGCGGCGGCTGTGGCGGTCCTCGCGCCAGGCGATCAGCGCCGGCAGCAGGAAGAGCACCGACACCATGCACAGCAGGATGCCGGTGCCGGTGAGGATGCCCATTTCGCGCAGGCCGGAGAAGCGGGTGACCAGGAAGGCGTAGAAGGTGGCGGCGGTGGTCACCGCCCCGACCACCACGGCGCGGCCCGACGAGCCCGACATGGCGACCAGCGCCGCCTCGACGCTGGCGCCGGCGCGGCGCTCCTCGACGTAGCGGCCGTAGGAGACGATGACGAAGTCGAGACCGAGGCCGATGAGCAGCGCCGCGGTGCCCGAAGTGGCGGTCGACAACGAGCCGAGCGCGAGGCCGGCGAAGCCGAAGGTCAGCAGCAGGCCGACGACCAGCGGCAGGGCGGCGAAGAGCAGCGGCCCGAGGCGGCGGAAGGCGAAGAGGAAGAGGACGAGGACGCCGGCCATGGCGGTGGCGAAGCCGACGAGGCCGTCGTTGACGATGAAGCGCGCGTCGTCGAGGGCGGTGAGGTAGCTGCCGCCCAGCGACACCTCCGGCGGCGGCGGGAAGCCCTCGGCAGCGGCCGCCTCCAGGCTCTCGAAGCCGAGCACCTCGGCCCAGCCCTCCTGCTCGGCCGCCACCTCGGCCTCGACCGCGGTCACCAGCTCCTGGTCGAAGTCGACGTCCTGCGGCGGCCGCACCGGCTTGGCCAGCAGCAGCAGCAGGCGGTGGTCGGCCGACACGTAGTAGCCGCTCGACCAGTCGACGCCGAGGGAGCCGCGCGACTCCTCCAGGCGGCCGAGGAAGACGTCCGCCAGCCCCAGCGGGTCGAGGGTCAGCAGGCGCTTGGCGAAGCCGCCCTGCGGCGTCGACACCAAGCGCCGCATCTCGGCCACGCGGGTGCGGATGGCCTCGTCGCGCAGCCGCTCCTCCACGCGGCGGCGCCCGTCCTCGTCGAGGAACAGCGCCGC
>CAZLBJ010000420.1:0-2895 GCA_964557755.1 uncultured Thermoanaerobaculia bacterium | reverse complement strand
GCAGCTCGTCGAAGTCCTCCGCACCGGCGTCGGTATATTCGGCGATCGCCGCGATGTGTCCGCCTTGCACCTCGATGACCGCGGGCCGCTCTCCCTCCGACGGCCCGCGGGGCGGCACCGGCAGGGCTCCGTCGGATCGCGGCGCCGGGAAGCCCGCCCCGCCGCCGCGCGTTGCTCCCCAGCGAGGAGGGACCACCACGCCGATGCCCGACCGCCGCTACCCCGAGCCGCTGCAGGAGCTGATGGACACCCTCGCCCTGCTGCCCGACCGCAACGACCGCATCCAGCTCCTGATCGACCTCTCCGAGCGCTTCGAGGAGGTGCCCGAGCGCGTCGCCCGCCGCCCCTTCCCCGAGGAGCACCGCGTCGAGGGCTGCGAGTCCGAGGCCTTCGCGTGGGCCGAGCCGCGCGGCGACGGCACCTTCGACTACCACTTCGCGGTGGAGAACCCGCAGGGCGTCTCCGCCCGCTCGCTGGCCACCATCCTGCGCCAGGGGCTCTCCGGCCAGCCGCCGGAGGAGGTCGCCCGCGTGCCCTCCGACCTGGTGTACGAGGTGTTCGGCAACGAGCTGTCGATGGGCAAGTCGATGGGCCTGATGGGCATGGTGTGCAAGGTGCAGGCGGAGACCAAGAAGGCCGCCGGGAACTCCCGGCCCGCCCCCTGAGTCCAATCCGACGAGAGACATCGGAACGCGCGGCCGCGCCTCCCCCACGCCGTAGCCAGCGCCGCCACCGGCGGCAAAGGAGGAGGAGCATGGCCCGCACGAACCCACCCCTCGACGCACCCGCGGCGCCCCTTCGGGGCGACCCCGCACCCCGCGCCGGCGACCCCGTCGCCGACGAGCTGTACGCCTACCTGCGCGAGGAGGGCGGCGACCGCCGCCGCCTGCGCGCCGCGGTGGCGGCGGCCTTCGCCTTCCACGCCCTGCTGCTGCTGGTGCCGACCCTGCGCTCGGAGGCGGTGCCGGTGGCCGACGAGGCGCCGAAGCAAGTGGTGGTCATCCGGCCAGTGCGCTTCAAGCCGCCCGAGCCGCCACCCGTGGAGCCGCCGGAGCCGCCCGTGACCCGGGTGCCGATGCCGGCCGAGAACCCGAACGAGCTCGAGCCCATCCGCGAGGTCGACGACCTGCCGGCGCCGCCGGACTACGACTGGGGCGACATGGTGATCAACGTGCCGCAGGCGCCGCCCGAGCCGGAGCCCGAGGTGGTGGGCCCGATCCCGGTGGGCGGCGACGTGGCGCGCCCGCGCGGCATCTACACGCCGAAGCCCGAGTACACCGAGATCGCGCGCAAGACGCGCACCCAGGGGCCGGTGATCCTGCAGGCGATCCTCGACGAGGAGGGGCGGGTGAGCGAGCTGAAGGTGCTCAGGGGCCTGCCGATGGGGCTCACCGAGCGGGCGGTCGAGGCGGTGCGCACCTGGCGCTACGAGCCGGCGACGCTCGACGGTCGGCCGGTCGAGGTGTACATGACGATCACCGTGATCTTCACCCTGCAGTAGCCCTCCCACCCCGCGGGGCGGGCCGGGCAGTGTCGCAAAACTGCCCCGGCACCGTACGGTATGATCCGCGGGCGGCCGCCGCCCGCCCCGCAGCACCGGCTCCGCGGTCCGCAGCTCCCCGAACCCTCCCCTCGGTCCGCGCCTCCCCCCGGTCCGAGGTCCGGCACCTTGGAACCACCACGGAGACGTCCCGAGATGACCTACCAGCACATCGAGCTCCCCGAGTCCGGCTCCCGCATCACCGTCGAGAACGGCCGCGTGCGCGTGCCCGACGACCCGATCGTCGGCTTCATCGAGGGCGACGGCATCGGCGCCGACATCATGAAAGCGAGCCTGCGGGTGTGGGACGCCGCCGTCGAGAAGGTCTACGGCGGCCGGCGCAAGATCCACTGGGCGGAGCTCTACATGGGCGAGAAGGCGACGACGCGATACGACGGCGAGGTCTACCCCGAGGAGACGCGCGCCGCGCTGGCCGACCTCAAGGTGTCGATCAAGGGGCCCCTGACGACGCCGGTCGGCGGCGGCTACCGCTCGCTCAACGTCTCGCTGCGCCAGGACCTCGACCTCTACGCCTGCATCCGGCCGGTGCAGTGGTTCGCCGGCGTGCCGTCGCCGCTGCGCCACCCGGAGAAGGTCGACGTGATGATCTTCCGCGAGAACACCGAGGACGTCTACGCCGGCATCGAGTACCCCTCCGGCAGCGAGGCCAACCAGAAGCTCGCCCGCTTCCTGCGCGAGGAGCTCGGCGCCGAGTTCTTCGAGGGCGCCGGGCTGGGCGTCAAGCCGATCTCCGAGTTCGCCACCAAGCGGCTGGTGCGCAAGGCCATCCAGCACGCCGTCGAACGCAAGCGCCAGAGCGTCACCCTGGTGCACAAGGGCAACATCATGAAGTTCACCGAGGGCGCCTTCCGCAACTGGGGCTACGAGCTGGCGCGCGAGGAGTTCGGCGACGTCACCATCACCGAGGACGAGCTGTGGGAGAAGCACGACGGCGAGCAGCCCGAGGGCAAGATCGTGGTCAAGGACCGCATCGCCGACATCATCTTCCAGCACATGCTGCTGCGCCCGGAGGAGTTCGACGTCATCGCCACCTCGAACCTGAACGGCGACTACCTGTCCGACGCGGTGGCGGCCGAGGTGGGCGGCGTCGGCATCGCCCCGGGCGGCAACGTCGGCGACACCGTGGCCGTCTTCGAGGCCACCCACGGCTCGGCCCCCAAGTACACCGACAAGGACATGGCCAACCCCGGCTCGCTGCTGTTCAGCGGCGTCCTGATGCTCGAGCACATGGGCTGGGACGAAGCCGCCCGCGAGATCAAGAGGGCCTACCCGGAGGTCGTGCAGCGCAAGACCGTCACCTACGACTTCGCGAGGCAGATGGAAGGCGCCACGAA
>CAZLBJ010000419.1:0-5908 GCA_964557755.1 uncultured Thermoanaerobaculia bacterium | reverse complement strand
GTGTAATGCCGCCGCGTGTTGAGCAGGCCCCCGAACGCGTTCTTCATCGCGCCTGTTGTCGTCGTGTAGATATGGCACTTCGTCGTCGGCAAGTGGACGATGTTCTTGCCGAAGAAGTAGTCGGGGATGTGGATGCCTTCTGGAAAGATGTTGTGGAGCACGCGCATCCGCGCCTTCGGCTGGTGCCGGATCCACGTCATGTCCTCGTCCTTGAAGTTGTAAAGGACGGGAATATTGTAGTGCTTGAAAATGGGCACGTAGTGGTTCAGGTCTTCGCCCTTGAACGCGTTGGTCACCACGGTCTTGTTCTGGACACAGACCTGATCGGTGTAGCCGCGGCGGGCCAGCGCCTGAATCGTGCCCTCCAGCTGCCAGGGCGTCGTGTTGGCTGCTGGAAACGGAAAATGCCAGGAGATGTTGTCCTTGAGGATGGTGGTGGCGGACGGGTCGAGGTGCTTTTCGACCTCGGCCAGCTCCATGGTGCGGCCGAGGTCCTCGAGGACGCTCTCCGGGCGGGTCTTGAGGACGGCGACTTTCGGCTTCGCGGGCATGGTGGGGACCTCTCTCGGTAAATCAGGCCTCGTGATTCAGGACCAGAAGGCGGAGACCGCCTCGCACACCCGCGCCACCTCGTCGTCGGTGAGCTCGGGGAACATCGGCAGGCAGAGCAGCTCGGCGGCTGCGGCGTCGGCGGCGGGCATCGCCGCCTCGGCCTGCGGATGGCCGGCGAACGCCGGCTGGCGGTGCAACGCCTCCGGGTAGTGGATCGAGCTGCCGACGCCGGCGGCGGCGAGATGGGCGGCCAACTCGTCGCGCCGCGCCGTGCGCACGGCGAACTGATGGTATACGCAATGGGCGCCCTCGGCGTCGCGCGGGAAGCGGACGTCGCCGGCGCCCGCGAGGCCGCCCTGGTAGCGGCAGGCGATCTCGCGGCGGCGCTCGTTGTCGCCGGCGAGCAGCGGCAGCCGGCAGTTGAGCACCGCCGCCTGCAGGCTGTCGAGGCGGCTGTTGGTGCCGATCGCCGTGTGGTGGTAGCGCCGCGGCTGGCCGTGGTTGGCGAGCAGGCGCACGCGGTCGAGCAGCGCCGCGTCGGGGCCGCTCACCGCGCCGCCGTCGCCCCAGCCGCCGAGGTTCTTGGTGGGGTAGAAGCTCCACGCCGCGAGGCGGCCGAGGGTGCCGGCCTTGCGCCCGCGCCAGGCGGCGCCGTGCGCCTGCGCCGCGTCCTCGACCAGCCACAGGCCGTGACGCTCGCAGAACGAATCCATCGCCTCGGCGTCGATGGGGCGGCCGTAGAGGTGGACGCCGATCACGCCGACCGTGCGCTCCGTCACCCGCGCCGCGGCGTCGGCGAGGTCGAGGTTCAGGTCCTCCGGGTCGACGTCGGCGAACACCGGCGTGCCGCCGGCGAGCACCACGCACTCGGCGGTGGCGAAGAAGCTGAACGCGGGGACGATCACCTCGTCGCCGGGCGCCAGGTCGAGGGCGCGCAGGGCGAGCACCAAGGCGTCGGTGCCGTTGGCGACGCCGACGCAGCCGGCGGCGCCCAGCCACTCGGCGAAGGCGGCCTCGAAGCCGCGCACCTCCGGCCCGAGGACGAAGGCGGTGGCGTCGACGACGCCGCGCCAGCGCGCCTCGACCTCGGCCCGGACGCGGTCGCGGGCACGGGCGAGATCGAAATAGGGGACGTTCACGGTGGTGGTGCTCAAGGCCGTCCTTTCCGGGCCGGCCGGCGCGGCCGGGCCAGCGGGCATTGTACCGGCTGCGCGGCGGTGGGTAGAATCGGCCGCCACTCCGGCGCCCGCTGCCGCCGCCCGCCGCAGCGCCACGTACTCTCGACGATGAAAACCTCCCGCACCGCCGTCGCCCGCCGCCGCCGCAACAGCGCGCGCGCCGCCCTCTACGCCAGCCTGGCGGTGACCGCGGGGCTGCTCGCCGCCACCTACGCCTGGATGCAGCCGCGGCTCCAGCTCGGCGCGCTCACCTCGTGGGCGTGGGTGGACTGGGCGGAGTACCCCGAGGTGCAGATGCTGCGGGAGTACGTCGCCATCAACACCGCCATGCCGCCGGCCGGCGACCCGCTGGCCGGCGCCCGCTGGTTCGCGGACCAGGTCGCCGCACTGGGCCTCGATCCCGTCGTCGAGACGGTAGGCGACGAGGCGAACGTGTGGGCGGTGCTGGAAGGCGACAGCCCCGAGGCCGTGGTGCTGCACCACCACATCGACGTCGAGCCGGTGCCGGACCCGACGCAGTGGGCGCACGATCCGTTCGCCGGGGTGATCGACCCACCGTACATCTACGGCCGTGGCACCTTCGACATGAAGAGCGTGGCGGTGGCGCAGCTCTTCGCGGTGCGGCGCCTGATCGAGAGCGTAGAGGAGAGCGGCGCGAAGCCGGCGCGCTCCGTGATCCTCCTCGCCACCACTGCGGAGGAGACCGGCAGCGACTTCGGCACGAAGTGGATCCTGCGTCGGCACCCCGAGCTCGTCGAGCGCTTCGCCGTCGTGCTCACCGAGGGCGGCGCCGTCGAGTCTCGCGAGATCGGCGACCTCAAGTACTGGGGCACCGAGTTCGCGCAGAAGCGGATCGTCGACGTCCTCGTGTGCGGGCCGCGGCCGGCCGTCGAGAGCCTGCGGGAGGTGATGCTCGGCCGCGCAGGGGAACCAAAGCTGGTGCCGGAGGTGGAGCGCTTCCTCGCCAGCTACGCGCCGACGCGCGACGCCGCCGACCTGCGCCGGCGGCTGTCGCACCCGCGGGAGCTGCTGCGCGACCGCCCAGCCTTCGAGGATCTGTCGCGGTACCAGAAGTCGTTCTTCCGCAACGAGCTCCACCCCGGCGGGGTGTACTCCGACGGCGACGGCGCCATCCTGCGGCTGCGAGCGCTGCTGTTGCCCGGCGAGGACCCGGAAACGGCCCTGGAAACGCTGGTCCCGGACTGGGCGCGCCACGGCTTGACGGTGCAGGTCTTCGACGAGGGCGGCGCCGCCCTCGGCAGCCCGCTCGAGCACTGGGCGTACCAGGGGATCGACCGGTTGATGCGCCGGCAGCGGCCCGACGTCGTCCACGGACCGCTGATCAACACCCTCAGCGCCACCGACGCCCGCTTCCTGCGCGCGGCCGGCATCCAGGCCTTCGGGTTCTCGCCGTTCGGCGTCGTCACCGCCGAGGTGGTGGATTCGCGCAGCTTCGGCACCGTCAACGAGCGCATGGTGCTACCCGGCTTCGTCGACGGCGTGGAGCTCTACGCGGAGGTGCTGGCGGAGCTGGTCCGCTGACATCCAGTGTCGCCGCCGAGTGACGAAATCTGTCAACAGAACCTGACCAGAGCCAAAACCCCCTTGTTTCATCGGCCTTTCTGCGCAGGCACACAACCTGCAGTTCCGAATAGGTCGAAAGTTCCGGAACTATCCAACGCTGCACTGAGGAGGAATGTCCAGATGATGAGAAAACTGACCAGGCGGCAGCGGGGCTTCACGCTGATCGAGCTGCTGATCGTCGTCGCGATCATCGGAATCATCGCCGCCCTGCTGATCCCGAACTTCCTGGAGTCGCTCCAGAAGGCCAAGCAGAAGCGGACCATGGCCGACGCCCGCAACATCGGTACGGCGATGACGGCCTGGCTCACCGACGAGGCCGGCGCCGCCGCCGCCGGTGTCGACGCCACCAGCTGGGGAGGCACCGGCTGGGCCACGACTTTCGTGGCTGTCAAGGCCGAGCTCGTGCCGCGGTACGTCCAAGAGCTGCCGACGCGTGACGGCTGGAAGAACCAGTTCTGCTACACGCTGAACACCGCGGATCCGGTGTCCCTCAAGGTGATGGCCGTCCACTCCGGCGGCCGGGACGGCTTGGACACTCCGATACCCTGTGCAGCCTGGCCCAACGCGACCGGTCTGCCCGACGGCCCGTACGATCCCAGCTCCTACGACAACGACATTCTCTGGGCGGACGGCACCTTCCGCTCCTGGCCCGAGAAGACGACCGCGGGCTAGTTCGTAGCTCGATCTCCGCGGGGGCGGCCGGTGTGCCGCTCCCGCTTCCACTGCGATTCGAGGTGCCCCCGCGGCGCCTCGTATCTTTTTTGGGCTGCTTGATTGACCCTTTCGCCGGTCGCCGTAGCCGCGTCCCCACGCCCGTCCCGTCGACGGCGGATCCTCGCGGCCGGACTCTCGCTGGCACTGGCCGCGCTCCTGCCGGCCTGGGCCGCACCGGTGCCGGACGCCGCCGCCTCGCTTCGCTGGCTCGCCGGCTACCTGCAGATCGACACGACCAACCCGCCGGGCAACGAGGAGGCCGCCGCCCGCTACCTGGCGCGCATCCTCCACCGCCATGGCGTCGCCACCCGCACCTTCTACACCGCCGACGGCCGGGTCAGCCTCTACGCGCGGCTGGAGGGGCGGCGCGACGGCGAGGGGCTGCTGCTGCTCCACCACATGGACGTGGTGCCGGCGGGGGAAGGGTGGACGCGCGAGCCGTTCTCGGGGGAGGTGGTGGAAGGGGAGCTGTGGGGCCGCGGTGCCATCGACGTCAAGAGCCTGGGCATCGCCCACCTGGCCGCCTTCGTCGATCTCGCCGCCGAGCCGGAGGCGCTGGAGCGCGACGTCGTCTTCCTCGCGGTGGCCGACGAGGAGAGCGGCGGCGTCCGCGGCCTCGCCTGGCTGCTCGAGCGCCACCCGGAGCTGTTCGAAGGGATCGGCGCGGCGTACGGCGAGGGCGGCAACAACAAGGTGGTCAATGGGCGCCTCCTGTACTGGGGCGTCGAGACGGCGCAGAAGCGACCTTTCTGGCTCGCGGCGCGCGCCGCCGGCCGCGCCGGGCACGCCGCCGGACTCAACCCCGGCAACGCCGTCCATGCCCTGGTGCAGGGGCTCGACCGCATCCTGGCCCTGCCCCGGCAGTGGCGGGTGACCGACCCCGTGCGGCGCTACCTCGCGGCCCTGGCGCCGCTGCACGACGACGTCTCGAGCGAGCGCTTCGCCGACCCCGACGCCTGGATCGGCCCGGACGGGCCGCGGGGGCCGATGTCGCCCGGGCAGGCCAACCTCTTCCTCGACAGCGTGCAGGTGACCGTGCTCGACGCCGGCGCGCGCATCAACGTGGTGCCGGCGGAAGCGCGGGCCGAGCTCGACGTCCGCCTGCTGCCGGACACCGACGCCGACGCCTTCCTCGCCCGCCTGCGCGAGGCCGCCGGACCGCGGGTCGAGCTCGACGTGCTGCTCGCCTCGCCGCCGGCGCCGCCGTCGCCCGTCGACCACCCCGCCTACCGCGCTGCCGCCGAGGAGCTGGAGGGTCCGGTGGTGCCCGCCTTCATCGCCGGCTTCACCGACTCGCGCTACCTGCGTGCCCGCGGCATTCCCACCTACGGCCTGTCGCCGTTCCTCATCGAGCCGCAGCTCCTGCGCGGCATCCACGGTCCGGACGAGCGCATCCCGGTGGACGAGCTCGAGCGCGGCGTCGCCCGCATGGTGCGCATCGTGCGCGCCTACGCCACCGCACGCTGAGCGGCCGGCGGCGGGACGCGCCGGTCCCGCGACGCGCCGTGAGATCCTACGCCCCGTGACCCTGCGACGCCGGCAGCCCCTGGCCGCCCTGGCCCTCGGCCTGCCCTGGGTCCTGTTCCTCTACGGCGGCGGGCTGTCGCGGGACCGCGTGCTCGCCGCCCGCGACGTCCTCGTCCTCCACCTGCCGCTGCGCGTCGACCTGGCCCGGCTGGCCGCCGGTTTCCGCGTCCCGTGGTGGAACCCGTGGCTCAACGGCGGCCAGCCGCTGCTGTCGAACCCGCACTACGCCGCCTTCTACCCGCCGACCTGGCTGGCGCTGGCGGTGGAGCCGCACTACGCGCTGGGCCTCGGGCTGGTGTTCCACGGCGCCGTCGCCTTCGCCGGCGCCTGGCTGCTGGCGCGGCGCCTCGGCG
>CAZLBJ010000418.1:0-4907 GCA_964557755.1 uncultured Thermoanaerobaculia bacterium | reverse complement strand
CGCCGCGCCGTCCGCCGCGCTCCGCAACCTCGGAGCCCTCGCCCGCGCCGCCACGGCCACCGGCGCGCGGTTCCACGGCGGGCTCGACGCCGTCGCCGCGGCCGCCGGCCTCGCGGCGCTCGCCCTGGTCCCGCCTGCCTCCGCCTCCATCCGCCTCGTTCCTAACCGCTTCCTCGCCGCACTCGGCGCCCGCACAGCGCCGGCGGCGCCGGCCGCCGCGACCGCGGCCGCCGCGCCCTCGCCCGCGAGCGAGCCCTTCCTCTTCGCCGCCCTCGGCGCTCGGGCTCGCCTCGGCCGCGGCGCCGGCCTCCTCGTCCCCTTCGCCGTCGGCCTCGCCGCGCACCGCGTGGTCCCGTCGGCCGCCGCGCTCCGCCGCCGCGCCGGCGGCCTCGTCGCCGCCGGCATCGCGTCGGCTCCCTTGGTCCCGCCTGCCAGCGCCAGGCTTCGCCTCGCTCGCAGCGGTCTCGTCGTCGCCTTCGCCGCCGCCCTCGCCGCCGTCGCCCGCGGTAGCCTCGGCACGGCCGGTGCCGCCGCGCTTGCGCTTGCGCTTCCGCTTGCGCTTCGGCTTCGTTCCGGCCTCGGCGGCCTCGGCGGCCTCGGCGGCTTCGGCGGCTTCGGCGGCCTCGTCCTCGTCTTCGTCGCCGGCTTCCGCCACCTCGCCGACGCTCACCAGCGCCGGCCGCACCACCGGGGTCAGCACCGGGCGGCCGTTGGCGGCGCCCTCGCGCTTGACCCACTCGACCTCCTGCTCGCGCAGGTTGAGGCGGTGCGAGGCGACCAGCTCGACGCGCAGCTCGAACTCTTCCTCGATCTGCGCCAGCTCGCCGCGGCGCTGGTTCTGCACCGCCTCGGCGAGGTCGGGGTGGAGCGCGATGCGCACCTTGGCGAGCGGCGCCGTGGCGGCGCGGGCGCGGATGCGGCGTAGCAGGTTGAGGCCCACCATCTCCGGCCCCGGCACGCGGCCGGTGCCGTCGCAGGTCGGGCAGGTGCGGTGGGTGCGCATCGACAGCGCCTGGTGGATGCGCTGGCGGTTGACCTCCAGCAGGCCGTTGCTGCTGATGCGGCCCACCGAGAAGCGCGCCTTGTCGGCCTTCATGGCGTCTTTCAAGGCCTTCTCGACCTTGCGCTGGTTGCGGCTGGCGCGCATGTCGATGAAGTCGACGACCACCAGGCCGCCGAGGTCGCGCAGGCGGAGCTGGCGCGCCACCTCGGCGGCGGCCTCGAGGTTGGTGTCGACCGCCGTCTGCTCCTGGCTGGCGGCGCCGGTCGAGCGGCCGGAGTTGACGTCGATGGCGGTCAGCGCCTCGGTCTTGTCGATGACGATCGAGCCGCCGCTGGGCAGGAAGACGCGGCGGTCGTAGATGCGGTCGATCTGCGGCTCGATGCCGTGGCGCGAGAACAGCGGTTCGCGGTCGGTGTAGCGGATGAGCCGGTTGCCGCCGCGCGGCATGTAGGCCTTGAGGTACTCCTCGGCGCGCGCGTAGGCCGCGTCGTCGTCGACCAGGATCTCCTGGATCGAGGTGTCGAGGTAGTCGCGCAGCGCCTGCAGGATCAGGTCCTGGTCGCTGTAGATCAGCTTGACGCCCTTGCCGCGCCGCGCCTCGGTGCCGACCCGCTTCCACAGGCGCAGGAGCGACGCGAGGTCGCGGGCCAGCGACGTCTTGCTCTGGTCGAGGGCGTTGGTGCGCAGGATGATGCCGCAGCCGTCCGGCACTTCGAGCTTCTTGACCTGCTCCTTGAGCAGCTTGCGGCTGGCCTCGTCCTCGACCTTGCGGGAGACGCCGCGGGTGTCGTCGAAGGGGGTGAGCACCAGGTAGCGGCCGGCGAGCGACAGGTTGGTGGTCAGCGCGGCGCCCTTCTGCTCCTCGGCCTCCTTGACCACCTGCACGACGATCGGCTTGCCGCGCTCGAGCACCTCCTCGATGCGCGGGCGCTTGGACTTGTCCTTGGGCTTCCTGTACCAGGCGTCCTCCACCACGTCCTGGATCGGCAGGAAGCCGTGCCGCTCGGCGCCGTAGTCGATGAAGGCGGCGTTCAGCGAGGGCTCGATCTTGGCGATGGTGCCGCGGTAGATGTTGCCGCGGGTCGAGCCCCGCTCGGCCACTTCGACCTGGAAGTCCTCCAGGTTCTGGCCGTCCACGATGGCGACGCGCAGCTCCTCGCGGGTCTGCGCGTTGATCAGCATGCGTCGGGTCAAGGGGTTGTTCTC
The DNA here is from genome assembly GCA_964557755.1 of uncultured Thermoanaerobaculia bacterium. Lineage (GTDB taxonomy): Bacteria > Acidobacteriota > Thermoanaerobaculia > Multivoradales > JBCCEF01 > CAZLBJ01. The sequence goes on along the minus strand of CAZLBJ010000418.1, from coordinate 2,698 downwards.
CAGTCGATGAGAGCGTGCGCGTGCGGCAGCTCCGGCGGCGCCGGGGACCAGGGATCGTCTCCGCTGGGAGCGCGGTGGCTTGGCTTGAGACCTCGCGGGGGGACCGCGAGCTCCGGGTTGGCTCTGGGTCCGCGAACGTGGCGTGCGCGCGCGGCGGTCACGGTTCGATGACCGCGTCGCGCCTAGTCTAGCAGCAGTCGAGCGAAAGAAAAGGAGGAAGTTGCATCCGGCGCCGGTGGTTGACAAGCGTCCGGCGATGTCCCACTATGGGCATCGACGCAACTCCGCACCTCCGCGACCACTCCGGAGGACAGCGGCGGTCGGCGCGGGTTGTGGGCGGCCTGCGTGACCGGGCGGGGTGGGGCCCGCCGATTCGTTGGTGACGCCCGGAAAGGAGGTGATCCAGTGGATACGAGTACCGGTTTGGAGGTGGCGTCCCTCTAAGGGACTCTTCCACGGCCCTCCGTGGTATTGGGCTTCCCAGCGAGGGGACCCCGCGCCACCGAGACAAACCGAGAGCCCCGGTCCGGGTGAACCCCGGCCGGGGCTTTCTGGTTTTCAGGGAGCTGTCTCAGACCTCGTCGAGCAGCGCCGCCGTGCGCTCGAGTAGCGCCAGCGGCACCGCCACGTCGACGTCGGCGTCGGCGGCGCGCACCGACACCCGCAGCTCGCCGCGGTGGACGTCGACGCGCACCGTCTCGCCGTGGTCCTCGACCTCGACCAGCGTCGCGTCGGGCATGGCGCCGAGCTGGCGCACCATCTCCGTCAGCACCGGCCGCAGCTCCGGCGGCATCTCCGCCAGCTCGGCCTCGATCTCGCGCCGCGCCTCGTCCCAGGCGTCGTCCGGCACCAGGTGCGTCGCCACCGCCAGGCCGGCGGCGACCACCGCGGCCGGCACCGCGACGTGCACGGTGACCGGGTCGCGGCCCTTCTCGACGACGTGGACGCGCAGCATCGGCGAGGTCATCACCGCGTGGGCGGCGAAGGCGAGGGCGGAGACGGCGCAGACGGCGCTCACCGCCATGGCGCCGACGAGGATCAGGGCGATGCGGGCGCCGCGGCCCGGCGGCCGGCGGCCCCGGGAGTGCGGCTGGGCGTACGGATGGTCGTGCATGGCGGTCTCCGGGGTGGTCGGTGGGTTCGGGGGGGACGGGTTCAGCGGCTGTCGGCGGAGCCGTCGACCCACACGCGGACGCGGGCGTCGCGGTCGTTGACCGCCACCAGCTCGCCCTCGCCGGCCTCGGCCAGGGCGCGCAGGGCGCCGGCGACGTCCAGCTCCTCGCCGTCGCCGGCGAGCAGGGCCTCGACGACGCGCTCCGGGATGCGCACGTCGACGGCGCCCTCGCGGCCGCGCTCGTCGACGTCGACCAGCAGGTAGCCGCCGGACTTGCGCACCTTGACCGTCTCGCCGCGGTCGTCGACGTCGACCAGCACGGCGTCGCCGGTGTCGCCGAGCGACGCCCACATGGCGCGCAGCTCGGCGATCGAGAGCTCCGTCTCGTCGATCACGATGCGGCCGTCGGTGCCGGCCGCGGGGATGGCGCGGACGGCGGTCTCGACGAAGGCGATCGGCAGGTTGACGCGCACGGTGGCGCCCTCGGTCTCGACCACGTGGACGTGCAGCCAGAGGTCGTCGGCGGCCTCGGCGGGGGCGGCGGGGGTGGCGGCGAAGGCCGCCAGGGCCAGGACGGCCAGGGCGGCGGGCAGGCGGGAACGGGGGGTCTTCATGGTCTCTCTCCTCGGTCTGTGGGACTCGTCGTTCATTCGCTACGACGAGCGCCGGGAGCGAGATGTTTCAAGCCGTCATGACCCCGCCTCGTTCTTGAGCACCGCCACGAAGGCCTCCTGCGGGATCTCCACCGCGCCGACCAGCTTCATGCGCTTCTTGCCTTCGCGCTGCTTTTCGAGCAGCTTCCTCTTCCTGGTGATGTCGCCGCCGTAGCACTTGGCGGTGACGTCCTTGCGGAAGGCGTTGATCGTCGTGCGCGCGATGACGGTGCCGCCGATGGTGCCCTGCACCGCGATCTTGAACTGCTGGCGCGGGATGGTCTCGGCCAGCCGCTCGCAGTACTGCAGCGCCCGCGCCCGCGCCTTGTCGCGGTGGACGAGCTGGGCGAGGGCGTCCACCGGTTCGCCGTTGACCAGGATGTCGACCTTGACGAGGTCCGTCGGCCGCTCGTCGATCAGCTCGTAGTCGAACGAGCCGTAGCCCTGGGTGATCGTCTTCAGCTTGTCGTAGAAGTCGAACAGCACCTCGGCGAGCGGCAGCTCGGAGCTCAGCTCCACGCGGCCCACCGCCAGGTAGTGGATCTGCGGGTTGTCGCCGCGGCGCTCGCGGCACAGCTCCATCACCGGCCCGACGTAGCGCTCGGGCAGCATGATGGTGGCCTTGATGAACGGCTCGTAGGCGGCCTCGACGTTGGCCGGGTCGGGGAACAGGCTCGGGTTGTCGACCACCCCCGTGCTGCCGTCGGCGAGCTCCAGCCGGTAGCGTACCGTGGGCGCCGAGAGCAGCAGGTCGAGCCCGAACTCGCGGGACAGCCGCTCCTGCACCACGTCGAGGTGGAGGAGGCCGAGGAAGCCGCAGCGGAAACCGAACCCCAGAGCGGCCGAGGAGTCCTTCTCGTAGGTCAGCGCCGCGTCGTTCAGCGCCAGCTTGTCGAGCGCCTTGCCGAGGTCCTCGTAGTCGTCGGTCGAC
>CAZLBJ010000417.1:0-17458 GCA_964557755.1 uncultured Thermoanaerobaculia bacterium | reverse complement strand
CGGGCGATCGACTTGGCCAGCGACGACTTGCCGACGCCCGGCGGGCCGACGAAGCAGATGATCGAGCTCTTGGTCTGGCCGACCAGCTGGCGCACGGCGAGGAACTCGAGGATGCGCTCCTTGATCTTCTCGAGACCGTAGTGGTCGGCGTCGAGGATCTCCTCGGCCTTCTTGAGGTCCTTCTGCTCGCGGCTCTTCTTCTTCCACGGCACCGACACCAGCCAGTCGATGTAGTTGCGCGACACCGTGGCCTTGGCGGACACCGGCGGCATGGCCTCCAGGCGCTTGAGCTCCTGCTCGGCCTTCTCCTTGGCCGTCTCCGGCATGCCGGAGGACTCGATCTTCTCCTTCAGCTCGGCCAGCTCGTCGCCCTTGTCGTCCTTGCGCCCCAGCTCCTGATGGATGGCCTTGATCTTCTCGTTGAGGTAGTACTCCTTCTGGGCCTTCTCCATCTGCTTCTTGACCTTGACGTTGATGCGCTTGTCGATGTTGATCTTCTCGATCTCGACGTCGAGCAGGTCGTGAAGCCGCTGCAGCCGCTCGTAGGGGCTGGTCAGCTCGAGCAGCGACTGCTTCTCCGGGGTGGCCACCATCAGGTGGGCGGAGAGCACGTCGGCGAAGCGGTCCGGGTCGTCCAGCTTGAGGGTCGACATCAGGCCCTCGAAGGCGAGGTGGTGCGACATCTTGGCGTACTGCTCGAACGCCGACAGCACCTTGCTCATGTACCCCTGCAGCTCCTCGGACTGCGGGTAGCGCGCCTCGAGCACGTCGACCTCGGCGTTCATAGCGCCGTCGAGCTCGGACATGTCGACGAGCTTCGCCCGCTGCACCCCCTCCACCATCACCTTGACGTTGCCGTTCGGCAGCTTCAGGTTCTGGATGACGGTGGCGACGACGCCGATGTCGTAGATCTCGTCGCGGCTCGGTTCGTCGATCTTCGGGTCGGTCTGGGCGACCAGGAAGATCTGCTTCTCGGGCCCGGTGAGCGTCTGCTCCAGGGCGCGCACCGAGCTCTCGCGGCCGACGATGAACGGCGCCATCATGTTGGGGAAGATGACCATGTCCCGCAGCGGGACGAGCGGCAGGGTCTGGCGTGACGTGACGACGAATGAGGACTGCTTCACCGTGGGGGGGAACTCCTATGTCGTGAGGGAAAGGGTCCGAATCCTGCGCCGGCGGGAGGGCCGGGAGGGCCGGGAGGCCCGTCAGCCCGCCTTCTTGTACAGGGTGATCGGCTGGATGCGGCTCTCGACGACCTCCTCGTTGATCATGCACTGCTGGATGTCGCGCTGCGACGGCACGTTGTACATGAGGTCGAGCATGAGCTCTTCCAGGATGATGCGCAGGCCGCGGGCGCCGACGTTGCGCTTGATCGCCTCGCGGGCGATGGCGACCAGGGCGCCCTCGGTGAACTTCAGCTCGACGCCTTCGAACTCGAGGATCTTCTGGTACTGCCGCATCAAGCTGTTCTTGGGCTCCTGCAGGATGCGAACCAGCGACTCCTGGTCGAGGTCCTCGAGCGTGGCGACCACCGGCAGGCGGCCGACGAACTCGGGGATCAGGCCGTACTTGATCAGGTCCTCGGGGAGCACCTGCTCGAAGAGCTGGCCCTTGTTGCGCTCCTTCTTGCCCCGCACCTCGGCGCCGAAGCCGAGGCTCTTCTGGTTGAGGCGCCGCTCGATCATCTCCTCGAGGCCGACGAAGGCGCCGCCGCAGATGAACAGGATGTTGGTCGTGTCGATCTGCAGGAACTCCTGGTGCGGGTGCTTGCGGCCGCCTTGCGGCGGCACGTTGCACTGCGTGCCTTCGAGGATCTTGAGCAGCGCCTGCTGCACCCCCTCGCCGGAGACGTCGCGGGTGATCGACGGGTTGTCGCCCTTGCGGCAGATCTTGTCGACCTCGTCGATGTAGACGATGCCGCGCTGGGTCTTCTCCTTGTCGTTGCCCGACGCCTGGTACAGCTTGAGGATGATGTTCTCGACGTCCTCGCCGACGTAGCCCGCTTCGGTGAGCGTGGTGGCGTCGGCGATCGTGAACGGCACCGAGAGCAGCCGCGCCAGCGTCTGGGCGAGCAGCGTCTTGCCGGTGCCGGTGGGGCCGATCAGCAGGATGTTCGATTTCGCCAGCTCGACGTCGCCGTGCGCCTTCTCGGCGAAGTCGATGCGCTTGTAGTGGTTGTAGACCGCCACCGCGAGCTTCTTCTTCGCCTGCTCCTGGCCCACCACGTACTCGTCGAGGAGCGCCTTGATCTCCTTCGGCTTGGGCAGCGAGGTGTCCTGCTGCTGCTCCAGCATGCGGTCTTCGGCGATGATGTCGAGACAGATGTCGACGCACTCGTCGCAGATGAAGACCGTGGGTCCGGCGATGAGCTTCTTCACCTCCCGCTGGCTCTTGTTACAGAACGAGCACCTCAGGACCTCATCGCCGGCGTCTTTCTTCGGCATCTCTCCTCCGGAACACAGTGGGCAGCGGCGGCTCTAGCCAGCGATGCTAGGGGCGCTCCCGGTGCCTGTCAACTCTACGCCCTGTTCAACGGCCTCGCGGCGAGGGCTATTCCTTGCTCGCCTCTGCTTCTCCCGGTGCCGCCGACGGCTTGCGGCGAGACATCACGCGGTCCACCAGACCGTACTCCACGGCCTCGTCGGCGGAGAGGATCTTGTCGCGCTCGGTGTCGTCGTGGACCTTCGCCGTCGGCTGCCCGGTGTGGTACGCCAGCACCTCGTCGACGCGCTGGCGGATCATCAGCATCTCGCGGGCGTGGATCTCGACGTCGGTCTGCTGGCCGCCGAGGTTCTGGATCCACGGCTGGTGGATCAGCACCCGGCTGTTGGGCAGGATCACCCGCTTGCCCTTGGTGCCGGCGGCGAGCAGCACGGCGGCGAACGACGCCGCCATGCCGACGCAGTAGGTGGCGACGTCGGGCTTGATGTACTGCATCGTGTCGTAGACCGCGAAGCCCGACGACGTCGAGCCGCCCGGCGAGTTGATGTACAGCGAGATGTCCTTCTCGGGGTTCTCCGCTTCGAGGAACAGCATCTGGGCGATCAGCAGGCTGGCGAGGTCGTCGTCGATCGGCCGGCCCAGGAAGATGATGTTGTCCTTGAGCAGCCGGGAGTAGATGTCGTAGGCCCGCTCGCCGCGGCTGGTCTGCTCGACCACCATCGGGATCAGCATCGGTCAACGCTCTCCTTCGGGTTCGCTGTGTATCGGTTCTGCGTCGTGGTCGTGGTCGTGGTCGTGTTCGTGGTCGTGTTCGTGGTCGTGGGCCGCCTCGCCCTCCTCGCCGAGCAGCCACTTGAGCGCCTTCTCGCGGCGGATCTGGCGCGCCAGGCCCTCCAGGCGGTCGCCCAGCGCCTTGCGCACCTGGTCGACGGTGGCGCCCTGGGAGCGGGCGATCGAGCCGACGGCGCCCTCGACCTCGGACGGCGTCACCTCGATGTCCCGGCGGTCGGCGACGGCGTCGAGCAGCAGGCGGTCGTGCAGGCGGCGCGTGGCGTGCGGCTCGAGCTGCTCGCCCAGCCGCTCCCAGTCGATGCCCGCCTGCCGCGGGTCGACGCCGCGGCGGGCGACGTCCTGGGCGTACTCCTCGAGCATCGTCTGCGTCTCGTCATGGAGGACGCCCTCGGGCAGCGGCAACGGGTGGCGCTGGCGGAGCTGCTCCATCAGCGCCTCGCGGCGCTTGGCGTCGCGCTCGTGGCCGCGGTCGTGGCGCAGCCGGTCGACCACCGCCTGGCGCAGGTCCTCCACCGTCTCGAAGTCGCCGAGGCGCTTGGCGAGCTGGTCGTCGAGCGGCGGCAGGTCGCGCTCCTGCACCTTCTCGACGCGGATGCGGAAGGTGCGCGGCGCCGCCTCGGAGCCCTCCGCCGGGCGGCGGGTGAAGCGGCCCTGCTGGCCGGCCTCTAGACCGGTGACGGCGAGGGAGAGCTCCTCCCACACGTTGGAGTCGCCGACCTCGATCCGGACCTCGTCGCCCTCTTCGGCGTCGCCTACTTCGGTGTCGCCCTCTTCGGTGCCGGCCACTTCGGTGCCGCCCTCTTCGGTCTCGCCTTCCTCGGCCTCGGCCTTCTCGCTTTCGGGGGCGGCCTCCTCGTCCGCGGTCTCCTCGACGATGCGCACGGTGGCGAGGTCGCCGCGGGCGGCGGGGCGGTCGGCGTCCTTCCACTCGCCGACCTGGCGGCGCAGGCCGTCGAGGGAGGCCTCGACGTCCTCCTCGGAGGGCTCGACCTCGACCTCCGGCAGCTCGAACGCGCCCGGGTCGACCTCGCCGAGATCGACCGGCGGACGCACCTCGACGACGGCGACGAAGCGCAACGGCGCGCCGTCGGTCAGCTCGTCGACGTCCTGGAGCTGCGGCTGGCCGAAGGGCACCAGCTTCTCCTCGTCGCGCGCCTTCTCCCAGAAGGTCGGCACCAGGCGCTCGACCACCTCGCGGTCGATGTCCTCGCGGAAGCGGCGGCGCAGCAGCGCGGCCGGCGCCTTGCCCTTGCGGAAGCCGGGCAGCCGCACCTGGCCGGCGTACGCCTTGACCACGCGGCGAGTCTCGGCCTCGACCGCGTCGGCGGGCACCTCGACGGTGACCTGCTTGCGGCAGACGCCGGTGTCTTCGACGGAAACGACGACGCTCATCGGCATTCGATCCTATCGTGAAGTGCGGGTGCCGCCGCGGCACCGGCCGGCGATGTGGGATGGGGTCGGGCCGCGGGACGCGGACCGTGGTGCGAAAGGGGGGACTCGAACCCCCAACCCGGTTCCCCGGGACTAGATCCTAAGTCTAGCGCGTATACCAGTTCCGCCACTTTCGCGTTCCGCGCGCGGCGCGGAGGACCGGCAGACGGGGACGTCAGAAGAGACGGACAAGATGGTGAGCCGCCAGGGACTCGAACCCCGAACCCGCAGATTAAGAGTCTGCTGCTCTGCCAGTTGAGCTAGCGGCCCACGGACGGTGGACTATACCCGGCCGTCGCAGGGAGTTCAACCCGCGGCGGCGGGGGCGAATTCCACCCTCACCCGCCCTGCACGAAGCCCACCACCTCGACGCGGTCGCCCTCGGCGAGGCGGGTGGCGGCGTAGTCGGGGCGCGGCAGGATGCGGCCGTTGTGCTCCACCGCGACGCTGCGCGGGTGGCGGCCGAGCTCGGCCAGCAGGTCGGCCACCGTCGCCCCTTCGGCGACGCGGTGGCGCTCGCCGTTGAGCCGGACGTCGAACGAGGCGGCGCTCACAGGAGCTGCTTGAGCTCGGCGCGGCCGAGAGTGCTGTTGGCGTTGATGATCAGCGCCGAGGTGCCGCGGCCGAGGTCGGGGATCTCGAAGCTCAGGGCGACGCCGCCGTCGCCGTCGGTGGCGCCGGAGGTGAGGACGCGGGGCTCGGCGACGGTCGAGATCATGCGCACCACCACCTCGGCGCCGGGCACCGGCGCCCCGGACTTCGACGACGCGGCGCGCAGCCGCACGGTGACCGGCGCGCCGGCGCCGAGCCGCGGCTCGCCCTCGATGAGCAGCACGAGCTGCTCCTGCTCCGCCTCGCTGGAGAGGTAGTCGAGGATCACCTGGTCGAGGGTGCGGTCGCCGTCGTCGAAGGCGGTGGACGGGCTCGGCGCGGCGGCGCCGGGGCCGCCGGCGGCCTCCGGGGCGGCGTCGGTGTCTTCGCCGCCGGCGGCGGGCGCACGGCCGCCGAGGAGCTGCGTCATGCGGCCGTCGAGCTTGCCGCGCCGGATGGCGGCGATCATCGCGCGGTGCTGCTTCTCCATGCGCTCGAGCACCGCCCGGTTGGAGACCCCGGCCTCCAGCAGGTCGCTGTAGCTCGAGCGCCGCGTCGCCAGCACTTGGCCGCCGACGTAGACCAGGCTCTCGATGCAGGGGTTGGTCTTCCCCTTGTCCTCGGTCTGCACGTGGAACACCACGTCCCCGTGACGGACGTCGGTGTTGTAGCCGGTGATCATGCGCGCGGCCTGACGGCTGTCATCCCCGAACGAGCTCCTGGTGCCTCACCAGAGAAGCACGAACATCAATCGATCACGAACGTGCTCTATCGTACCTCAGAACCGCGCCCCGCAGCCCGGATGATCCGGGCTAGCGGTGCCGCCAGCGCGGCGGGCGCTTGGCGAGGAAGGCCTCCAGGCCCTCGGCCATGTCCTCGGTCGCCGCCAGCTCCTCGAGGTAGAGGCGCTCGCTCTCGGCCAGCGCGCGGGCGAAGCCGCCTCCCTCGGCGGCGCGCACCGCGCGCTTGACCAGCGGCGTCACCACCGCGCTCATGGCGCCGACCTCGGCGACCAGCGCCGCCACCGCCGCCTCCAGGCCGCCGGCCGGGGCGAGGCGGGCCACGAATCCCATGCCGGCCGCCTCGGCGGCGTCGACGGTGCGGCCGGTGAGCAGCATGTCGAGGGTGCGCTGCGTCCCCAGCAGCGCCGGGTATAGGGCGGCGGCGTAGGGCGGGTAGCAGCCGAGCCGGATCTCCGGCTGGCCGAAGCGGGCACCCTCCTCCGCCACCACCAGGTCGCAGGCCGCCGCCAGCTCCATGCCGCCGCCGAGGCAGTGGCCGCGCACCGCGGCGACGACGATCGACGGCAGGCCGCGCAGGCGGCCGAGGGCGCCGTGGAAGCGGCCGAGCATCGCCTCGAGCTTGTCGGGAGTGTGGTCCTCCACCGCGACGCCGGCCGGGAACGCCCGCTCGCCGCCGCCGCGCACCACCAGCACCTGCGGCGGCGCCGCCGCCACCTCGGCGAGCACCGCCTCGAGCCGCGCCAGGGTGGCGAGGTCGAGGACGTTGAGCGGCGGCCGGTCGACGGTCAGCACCGCCGCCCGCTCGTGGCCGCCGTACGGCTCGAGGCGCACCGTCTCGTTCATCCGTGCCGCTCCACGGCGTCGGCGAAGCGCTGCGCCACCGCCCGCTGCTGCGCCATCGCCACCAGGTTCTCCGGGTGCCACTCCACCGCCTCGACCCACCACTCGGGGTCGTCGAGCACCACCGCCTCGACCAGCCCGTCGGCCGAAGCGGCGACCGGCACCAGGCCGGGGGCGACGTCCTTGATCGCCTGGTGGTGGCGGCTGTTGACCAGCGCCGGCTCGCGGCCGAGCACCTCGCCGAGGGCGGTGCCGCGCCCGGGCGCCGTCACCTCCACCGGGTGGATCAGGGCGTCGAGCGGCGCCGCCAGGTGGTGGAACAGGGCGTTCGAGAGCTGGGTCGGCAGGTCCTGCCACAGGGTGCCGCCGAGGTAGACGTTGAGCACCTGGATGCCGCGGCAGATGCCCCACACCGGCACCCGTGCCGCGCGCGCCGCCGCGAGCATCGCCCACTCCATCTCGTCGCGCTCCGGCTGGATGGCGACCCGCGCCCACGGCAGCACCTCCTCGCCGTAGTGGGAGGGGTGGACGTCGGCGCCGCCGCAGAGCACCAGGCCGGCGGCGCCGGCCACCGCCTCGGCGGCGCCCTCGATGCCCTCCGCGGAGTGGAAGAGGCGCAGGCGATCGGGGCCGACGCCGAGGGCGCCGAGCGCCTCGACCACCACCACCGACTCGCGCGGCACGCCGGCGGCGAGGACGACCGTGCCGCTCACTCCCAGCCCTCGGCGCGCTCGACCAGCGCCGCCAGCCCCATGCCGCCGGAGACGCACAGGGTGGCGATGCCGAGGCGGCGGCCGCGCGACGCCATGCCGTGCAGCAGCGTCGTCAGGATGCGGCAGCCGGTGGCGCCGATCGGGTGGCCGAGGGCGATGGCGCCGCCGTCCGGGTTGAGGCGCTCGGGGTCGTACGGCAGCTCGGCGAGGCAGGCGAGGACCTGCGAGGAGAAGGCCTCGTTGAGCTCCATCTCCTCGACGTCGCCGAGCGCCAGCCCCTGCCGCGCCAGGAGGTTCCGCACCGCCGGCACCGGCCCGATGCCCATGATGCGCGGCTCGACGCCGACCACCTCCCAGTCGAGCAGGCGCGCCGCCACCGGCAGGCCGTGCTCCTCGACCGCCGCCTCGCCGGCGACCAGCACCGCCGCCGCGCCGTCGGTGATGCCCGAAGCGTTGCCGGCGGTCACCGTGCCGCCGTCGCGGAAGACGGTGGGCAGCCGCGCCAAGGCGGCGACGTCGACGCCGTCGCGCGGGTGCTCGTCGGCGTCCACCGTCGCCGTCCCCTGCCGCGTTTCGACCCCCTTGCGGCCCTCGACCTCGACGGGGACGATCTCGCGCGCGAAGCGACCCGCCTGGCGCGCCGCCTGGCAGCGCTGCTGGCTGCCGGCGGCCCAGCGGTCGGCGTCCTCGCGGGAGATCCCCTTCTCCGCCGCCAGCTCCTCGGCGGTCTCCCCCATCACCAGGCCGGAGAGCGGGTCGTCGAAGCCGTCGCGGTACATGCCATCGACCAGCTGCGTGTGACCTAGGCGGTGGCCCCAGCGCGCGCGCGGCAGGAGATACGGGGTGTTCGACATCGACTCGGTGCCGCCGGCGAGCACCAGCCGCGCCTCGCCGGTGAGGATGGCGCGGGCGCCGGCGAGCACCGCCTGCAGACCGGAGCCGCACGCCTGGTTGACCGTCCACGCCGGCCGCGCGTCGGGCACGCCGGCGCGGTGCGCCACCTGGCGCGCGGTGTTCGGTCCGCCGCCGGCCTGGCGGCCGTGGCCGAACACCGTCTGGTCGACGGCCTGCGGGGCGCAACCGGCGCGCGCCAGGCAGGCGCGGGCGGCGGCGGTGCCGAGGTCGGCGGCCGACAGCGCCGCCAGGCCGCCGCCGAAGCGCCCGATCGGCGTGCGCACCGGAGCCACGAGGTAGAGCGGGGGACGGCTCATGCGGCGAGGCTCAGCGACCGGTGAACTCCGCCTTGCGCTTGTTGACGTAGGCGTCCAGCCCCTCCTTGGCGTCGCCCGACTCGAAGAGCTGCTGCTGCAGCTCGCGCTCGATCGACAGGCCGCTCTCGAACGGCACCTCGGCGCCGGACTGCACCGCGCGCTTGATGCGGCCGACCGCCTTGCTGGCGCGGTTCGGCGGGCAGAAGGAGGTGGCGAAAGCGTGCACCTGGTCGAAGTAGTCGTCGCCCTCGAGAATGTCGTTGACGATGCCCCAGTCCTTCGCCTGCTCGAACGAGATCAGCTCGCCGGTGACCATCAGGTGGATGGCTCGCGACTTGCCGATCAGGCGCGCCATGCGCTGCGTGCCGCCGGTGCCGGGGAGGACGCCGAGGTTGATCTCCGGCAGCCCGACGCGGCCACCGTCCTTCCTGGCGATGCGCAGGTCGGCGGCCATGGCGATCTCGAGGCCGCCGCCCACCGTGTGGCCGTTGAGCGCCGCGATGACCAGCTTCGGGGTCTGCTCGAGGCGGTTCAAGGTCTCGTTGGCGTGCAGGCAGAAGTAGTACTTGAAGCGCGGCTCGGCCTTCTGCAGCATCGAGATGTTGGCGCCGGCGCAGAAGAACTTCTCACCCATGCCGGTGAGCACGATGACGTGGACGTCTTCGTCGAAGCGTGCCTTCAGCACCGCTTCGTCGAGCTGGCGCATCATCTGGTAGGTGTAGGTGTTGGCGGGCGGGTCGTCCAGCGTCAGGTAGGCGACGCCGTCGCGCGCCTCGTAGCGCACCAGGGTGCGGTCGCTGGGGATGGTGTTCGCTTCGGCCATGAAAGGGTCTCCTCCCGTCGGTTGCTGATCACGGAGCTCGAGTTTGCGCGGGTTGGGGGACCGGGCTGTGCGCCGGTCCGCGATGCGTGCCGGCCGATTGTACAGGACCGGTGTCCGGAAGGGCCGCGCCCGGGTCAGGGAGCGGGCGGCGGGCTCAGAGCGCCGAGGCCCGGGTCCACACCAGCGACTCGTCGTCGTCGAGGGTGACGCGGAAGGTCGCCGAGTCGGAGCCGTCGTCGACCGGCCGGGTGAGGTCGCGGAGCCGCGCCAGGGTGGCCTCGGGGATGGTCAGGAAGGCCTCGACGACCCGTGGGTCGTGCTGGCTGCCGGCGACGCGCTCGAGCTCGGCGGCCGCCTCGGCGTGGCCGCGCGCGGCACGGTAGGGGCGGTCGGAGGTGATCGCGTCGTAGGTGTCGGCGACGGCGAAGATGCGCGCCGACAGCGGGATCTGCTCCCCCGCCAGGCCGTTCGGGTAGCCGCGGCCGTCCCAGCGCTCGTGGTGGCTCAGCACGACGTCGAGGCCGGTGCCGAGGAAGAGCAGGTTCTTGAGCATCTGGTAGCCGCGCCGCGGGTGCTCCTGCATCACCCGCTGCTCCTCCTCGGTCAGCGGCCCGCTCTTGCGCAGCACGTCCTCCGGCACCGACACCTTGCCGACGTCGTGGAGCAGGGCTCCCCACTCGACGGCGGTCAGCGTCTCCTCGGACATGCCCATCAGGCGCGCCAGGGCCACCGAGTAGCGGGCGACGCGGAACGAGTGGCCGATCGTCTCGTGGTCGCGCGCGTGGGCGGTGGCCACCATGGCGCCGATGACGTCGATGTAGGAGCGCTCCTGCTCGCTGTGGCTGAGGTCGAGCGCCGCCACCAGGTCGCGGAAGGACTCCTCGTCGAGCGGCAGGGAGGGCAGGGCGTCGGCGGCACCGCCGGTGCGGCGGCGGGGGGCGGCGCGGCGGCCCTCGCGGCGCACCAGCATGAAGGCGGCGGCGGCGAGCGGCACCAGCACCAGCAGCCACCACAGCGAGGCGCCGCCCGGCGACGGATCTGTGACGTGCACCTCGGTGGCCGCCGCCGGCCAGGCGGCCATCGCCGGCCACAGCGCGGCCAGCACCGGCCCGCGCCGGCGCGCTCCCCTTCGCGCCTCTACCCCGACTCGTGACATCCCGATCCCCCGGTCCCGCACGCCCATCGCATCGCTAGACTACGGCAATCCCCGCGCACCTCGAACGTCGCACCGGGCGCGGGCTGGATCTACGACAATACAAATGGCATTACTCACTGTATCACTTCTCGGCGCAGGTGCTACATCGCCAGCTCGGCGAGGGTGTCGATGGCGTGGTCGCATTCCTCCTCCAGGTTGTAGAAGTGGGGCGACAGGCGGACGCCGGCGCCGGGCCGCACGTCGCAGAGGATCTGCCGCGCGAGCAGCGCCTCGCCCAGCCGCTCGTACTCCGGGTGCCACACCGACACCGTGCCGCCACGGTGCGCCGGGTCGTCCGGCGTGCGCACCTCGAAGCCGGCGGCACGGGCGCGCTCCATCAGGCGCGAGGTGAGCTCCAACGAGCGGCGGCGGATGCGCTCGGCGCCGACCTCGGCGACGATGCGGTAGCCGGCGCGGCAAGCGTGGAGGGCGGGCACGTTCGGGGTGCCGGTGAGGAAGCGCCAGGCGCCCTCGGCGTAGCGGATCGGGCCGGGGCGGAAGGCGAACGGCTCCTCGTCCGCCTGCCAACCGGTGACCGCCGGCCGCAGCGTCGGAGCGAGCTCCGGGTCGACCCACAGGTAGCCGGCCCCGGGGCCGCCGCACAGCCACTTCACCGAGCCGCCGACGGCCGCGTGGACGCCCCACTCCTCCAGCGCCAGCGGCAGCACGCCGGCCGACTGGTAGACGTCGAGCAGCAGCACGGCGCCGACCTCGCGGCAGCGGCGGGCGACGGCGGCTGCGTCCTGCACGTAGGCGCTGCGAAAGTAGGTGTGGGAGAGCGGGACGAGGCGGGTGCGCTGGTCGATCGCCGCCAGCAGCCGCTCGAGCGGCACGCCGACGCCGTCGTCCGACGGCACCACCGCCACCTCGGCGCCGCGCCGCCGCTCGCCGTCCACGACGTAGGTCAGCGACGGGAACTCGAGCTCGCTGCAGACGATGCGGTTGCGCGCGGGCGGATAGTCGAAGCAGGAGAAGAACAGCGCCGCGGCCACCGACACGTTCTGGTGCATCGAGACGTGGCCGGGAGCGACGCCGAGGAGGGGCGCCAGGAGGTCGCCCACCTCGACCGGCATCTCCCACCACCCCTCGTGCCAGGCGCGCACGCCGCGCGTCTCCCAGGAGTCGGCGTAGCGCTCGAGCTCGGCGCGCGCGCCGCGCGGCATGGCGCCGAGGGAGTTGTTGATCAGGTAGGTGGTGTGGCCGAGGATGGGGAACTCGTCGCGCCAGGCGAGAAGCGCCTGCCGCTCCTCCGCCGCCGCCGCGGCGCCGCCCGCCATCAGCGCCCCTTCCACTCCGGCTGCCGCTTGTTCAGGAAGGCGTCGACGCCCTCGGCCTTGTCCTCGGAGGAGAAGCAGAGGCAGAAGAGGTCGCGCTCGTAGCGAATGCCGTCGTCGAGCGACAGGCTCTCGCTGGCGCGCACCGCCTCCTTGGCGACGCGCAGGGTGAGCGGGCTCCTGGCGGCGATGGCGGACGCCAGCTCGAGCGTCTTCTCGCGCAGCTCGTCGTGCGGCACGACCATCTCGACGAGGCCGATGCGGGCGGCCTCGGCGGCGTCGATCATCTCGCCGGAGAGCACCAGGCGCATCGTCTGGCCGGTGCCGATCAGGCGCGGCAGCCGCTGCGTGCCGCCGCCGCCCGGGATCAGCCCGAGCTTGATCTCCGGCTGACCGAAGCGCGCCTTGTCGGAGGCGACGCGCAGGTCGCACGAGGCCGCCAGCTCGCAGCCGCCGCCGAGGCAGAAGCCGTTGATCATGGCGACGACCGGCTTCGGGAAGCCGGCCATGAGGTCGAAGACGCGCGGGCTGCGCATGGCCTCGCGCTGGTCGAACGGCGAGCGGCCCTCGAACTCGCCGATGTCGGCACCGGCGATGAACGACTTCTCCCCGGCGCCGGTGATCACCACCACACCGACGGAATCGTCCGTCTCGATGGCTTCCAGGAGCGCCAGCATCTCGTCGCGCACCTGCTGGTTGAGGGCGTTGAGCTTGTCGGGCCGGTTGACGGTGAGGACGGCGACGCGCCCGTGGCGCTCCTCGAGCACGGTCTGGGTCTCGCTCATGGTGTCTTCTTCCCTCCGGAGGTGGATGGCAGGAGGGGACATGATACCCGGGGTGCACGAAGGCCGACATCCTCATCAACGTATGTCACTAGACCGCGGCCGGTGGTTCAGGTACTGCGCAAACAGATCAGCGAAGGGAAAAATCTCGGGGTCGGGCGACGACGGCGAGGCGGGGTGGAGGGGCGCCGGGCGGGGGCTCCGGCGAGCGCACAGCGCAAGCCGGCGACGTCCGAGAGAGCGGTGGCGTGCGCTCGCTGAAGAGCGGAGCGCTCCTCCCCATAGTCCGACTGAAGCGGAGCGTCCCCCGCCCGGCGCCCCTCCACCCCGCCGTCCTCGCGAACTCGCTCCAATCCCTACCGCACCGCCCTCGGGTCCACCACCACGATCTTCGGTACTTCCGGAACCTCCCCCTCCCCCGCCGGCAGCCAGGCCTCCCACCGCCGCACCTCCGCCACCAGGCCCGCCACGTCCAGGCCGTGGCTCCCGGGCACGAACGCCGCCAGCCGCCGCCGGCCCTTCGCGAGCACCCGCCGCGCCACCTCCCGGTTCCGCCGCCCATGGAAGTGGTACAGCCCCACCGCCACCTGGATCAGCCCCTGGAAGAGGTCCTTCGGCTCCGGCGTCGTCGAGCGCCAGATCTCCTCGAAGGCCTCGTGGCAGTCGTAGTACTCGCCCGCGTTGAACAACTCGATGCCGCGCAGGAACAGGCGCCGGCGGTCCTCCGGCGACAGATCGGGGTGCAGCATCCGGCTCAATGGATGCCGAGCCGCTTCCGCTTCGCCCACAGCGCCTTGCGGCTGATCCCCAAGAGCTCGGCCGCCTCGCCCTGGCGGCCACGCGTGTAGGCCAGGGCGCGGCGGATCTCGTCGGCCTCGACCTCGGCCAGGCGGCGTGGCCGCTCGCCGGCGAAGGCGGTGGGCGGGTCGGGCGACAGCTCCTCGCGGTCGGTGAGGATCAGCTCGCGCTCGAGCAGGTGGCGCAGCTCGGTGAGGTTGCCCGGCCACGTGTGGCGGCGCATCCAGGCGAGGGCGTCGGGCGAGAGGCGGGCGCGGCGGCCGAAGCGCTCGCCGAGGTCGGCGAGCAGCGTGGCGGCGACCGCCTCCAGCTCGCCGCGGCGCTCGCGCAGCGGCGGCAGCCGGAAGGCCACCACCTCCAGGCGGTAGAAGAGGTCGTCTCGGAAGGCGCCGCGTGCGACCCGCTGCGGCAGGTCCGGCGGACCGACGGCGACGAAGCGCACGTCGGCGGCGCGCTCGGCGTCGCCCAGCGGCGCGTAGCGGCGCTCGGCGAGCAGGCGCAGCAGCTTCGGCTGCACCGCGAGGGGGATCTCCTCGACGTGATCGAGCAGCAGCGTGCCGCCGGCGGCGCGGCCGACGCGGCCCGGGCTGGCGGCGGCGGCGCCGGTGAAGGCGCCGGCGCGGTGGCCGAACAGCTCGCTCTCGAACAGGCTGGCGGGGACGGCGCCGGGGTCGACCTCGACCAGCGGGCCGCCGGCGCGCGGCGAGGCGGCGTGGAGAGCGCGGGCGACGGTGGTGCGGCCCGTGCCCGGCTCGCCGAGCAGCAGCACAGGCGCGTCCGTGGCGGCGGCCCGGCGGCTGCCGGCGAGCGCCGCGGCCAGGCTGGGAAAGCCGTCGAGGAGGGCGTCGAGGCCGAGGAGGGCGCGCGGCGGCGGCGCCGCGCCGGCCGGCGCGGGCTCGGCGCTCACCACGGCCTCACGCCCGGAAGCGGTCGGTGACCTCCGGCGCGTCGCTCCACAGCCGCTCCAGAGAGTAGAACCGGCGCGTCTCGTCGCGGAAAACGTGGACGATGAAGTCGCCGTAGTCGAGGAGGACCCAGTTGCCGCCGTTCATCCCCTCCTGGTGCAGCGGCCGCACCTTGCCACGGCGCAACGACTCGTCCACCGCCTCGGCGATCGCCTGCACCTGGCGCTCGTTGGCGCCGGAGCAGATCAGGAAGTAGTCGGTGAAGTCGCTGACCTGGGCGAGGTCGAGGACCTTGAGGTCGATCGCCTGGCGGTCTTCGGCGGCGGAGACCGCCTCTCCCACGCGGCGGGCGATCTCCTCGTCCGTGACTCGTTTGCTTTTCATCGATAGAGCGAATATTTCCGGATGTAGTCTACCACCGGGGGGGCGACCGCCCCGTCCGGCAGCGTCTCCCCGCGCCCCAGCCGCTGCCGCAGCTCGGTGGACGACAGGTCGACGGGTTCGTCGACGACCACGTGGACGCCGCCCTGCGCGATCCGCCGGGCCAGCTCCTCCGGCAGGCCGCCACGGACCTCCTCGAGCGCCCAGCCCGGGCGCGCCAGCACCACCAGCTCGACCGCCGCCACCAGCTCCTGCCAGCGGTGCCAGGTCGACAGCTCTGCAAAAGAGTCGCCGCCGACCAGCAGGTGGAGGTCGGCGTCCGGCCAGCGCGCGGCGAAGTGCTCCACCGTCTCCATGGTGTAGGCCGGGCGGCCGAGGGTGAGCTCGTGGCCCGAGGCGTACAGGCCGTCCTCGCCGAGCAGCGCCATCTCCACCATGGCGAAGCGGCGGTAGGCGGGCGCGAACTCGCGCTTCGGCTTGTGCGGCGGCCGCGCCGTCGGCAGGTAGACGACGCGCTCGAGGCCGAGCTCGCGGCGGGCGCGCTGCACCGGCGCCACGTGGCCGCGGTGGATCGGGTCGAAGCTGCCGCCGAAGAGGCCGACGCGGCGGCGCGGCGCGCTCTCCGTCACCGGCGCCTCCGCACCGTCACTCGTCCCCGGCCTCCACCGGCGCGGGGGCCTCCGGCCGGCGCTCCGGCGGCGGCGGCGCGGCGGCCAGGCGGGCGGCCAGCTCGCGCAGCAGTGCCTGCACGCCGGCGCCGGTGGCGGAGCTGATCTCGAGGTACGGCAGCCGGCGCTCGGCGGCGGCGGCGCGCAGCTCGTCGCGGCGCTCGTCGCGGGCGGCGTCGGCCTTGCTGCCCACCAGCAGGCGCGGCCGCTCGAGCAGCTCCGGGTTGAAGGCCTCGAGCTCGCGCTCGACGGTCGCCAGGTCCTCCACGGCGCCGTCCTCGAAGGCCGAGAGGTCCACCAGGTGCACCAGCACGCGGCAGCGCTCGACGTGGCGCAGGAACTGGTGGCCGAGGCCCGCTCCCTCGGCGGCGCCGGCGATCAGCCCGGGCAGGTCGGCGAGGACGAAGGTGTCGCCGCGCGGGTCGTCGGGCACCACCACGCCGAGCTGCGGCACCAGGGTGGTGAACGGGTAGTCGGCGACCTTCGGGTGGGCGGCGGTGACGCGACCGATCAGCGTCGACTTGCCGGCGTTGGGCAGGCCCACGACGCCGGCGTCGGCGAGCAGCTTGAGCTCGAGGCGCAGCGACCGCTCCTCGCCCTCGCCGCCCGGGTCGGCGCGCCGCGGCGCCTGGTTGGTGGCGGTGGCGAAGCGGGCGTTGCCGCGGCCGCCCCGACCGCCGGCGGCCACCGTCAGGCGCTGGCCGTCGTCGAGGATCTCGCCGAGGAAGACGTCGCCCTCGGCGTCGAACACCTGGGTGCCGAGCGGCACGCGCACCTCGAGGTCGCCGCCGCTCTTGCCGCTGCGCCTCGAGCCCTCGCCGTGGCGCCCGCGCTCGGCCTCGAAGATGGAGTGGAAGCGCAGGTGGAAGAGGGTGTTGAGGCGCCCGTCGCCGATCAGCACCACGGAGCCGCCGTGGCCGCCGTCGCCGCCCGACGGCCCTCCCTTGGGCACGAACTTCTCGCGCCGGAAGGCGACGCACCCGTTCCCGCCGTGTCCGCCGCGGACACGGATGACGGATTCGTCGATGAACTGCAAGGGGCGGGGGTCGGGTGGGTGGCCCTACTCGGCGGCGACGACGTGGACGAACTTGCCGCGCCGGCCACGGTCCTGGAACTGGACCTGGCCGCCGATCTTGGCGAACAGCGTGTCGTCCTTGCCGCGGCCGACGTTGCGCCCGGGGAAGAACTTGGTGCCGCGCTGGCGGACGATGATGGAGCCGCCCGTGACGGTCTCGCCGCCGAAGGCCTTGACGCCGAGGTGCTGCGGGTTGGAGTCGCGGCCGTTGCGGCTGGAGCCTTGTCCCTTCTTGTGAGCCATTCTTCTACTCCTCGCCTAGCTGGCGATCTCGTCGATGCGCACGCGCAGGAGGTCCTGCCGGTGCCCGGTCTTGCGGCGGTAGCCCTTGCGGCGCTTGAACTTGAAGACGCGGACCTTGGGGCCGCGGATCTCGTCGACGGCGGAGGCGCGCACGACGGCGCCCTCCACGATCGGCGCGCCCGCGGAGAGGTCGTCGCCGTCGCCGACCATCAGGACGCGGTCGAACTGGACGGAGCCGTCGTCGGCCACCTGCAGACCGCGCTCGACGTCGATCACGTCGCCCTTCTGGACGCGGTATTGTTTGCCACCGGTTTCGATCACTGCGAACATCACACACTCCCTCCGTGGGTCTCCGCTTCGTCACGCGGACGCATGAGAGTAGCACGGGGCTGCCGGGACTTCAACCCCTTGAACGTCGGCGAAGACGTCAACGTCGACGGCGAAGAACGTCAACGTCAACGGCGGGGGGAGGGGCGGTGGTGGCGGGGTGGGGTGGGTCCTCGGGCAGGGAGCGGCGCGCTACGCCAGCACTTTGGAGGGGGGCGCGCCTC
>CAZLBJ010000416.1:0-4927 GCA_964557755.1 uncultured Thermoanaerobaculia bacterium | reverse complement strand
GTCGTGGCGCGCGAGCTGCCGGTACTGCTCGCCGCGCCCGCGGCGACGCCGGCGGAGGCGGCCGCCTCCGCGGCCGCGCCCGGCGTCGACCCGCCGCCGCCCGTCGCCTACTGGTCGGGCGCCGTCGACCTGCTCTACCGCGACCCGGTCTCCGGCGACCTGGTGGTCGCCGACTACAAGACCGACGCCGTGACCGGGGAGACCGAGCTGCGCGCCCGCGCCGTCGTCTACACCCCGCAGGGCCGCACCTACGCCGAGGCCCTGCGCCGCGCCCTCGGCCTCCCCCGCCCGCCGCGCTTCGAGCTGTGGTTCCTGCGCGCCGGCCGCGTCGTCCCGGTCGACCTCGCCGGCCCCCTGCCGCCGCCCGCACCGGACCCGCAGCCGCGCCAGATCTCGCTGTTCGACCTGGATTGAACGGCGCCGCGGGTAGGATCAGGCCCGCCATGCACGCCCTCCGCCGCGCTCTGCTCCTCTCCCCCCTCCTGCTGATCTGTTCTCTTCCCACCCACGCCCAGATCCCCGGCCTCGACCCCGGCTCCCCGGCCGCCGGCGCACAGTCCACCGCCCCCGAGCCCATCGACGCCCGCAGCGACCCGCGGCAGGACGCCGAGATCGAACAACGCCTCGAGGAAATCTACGCCACCGTCGGCGGCCTCGAGGCCGTCGCGGTCGAGGTGCGCTCCGGCGTCGTCACCCTCGGCGGCTCGGTGCTCACCGGCGGCGACCGCGCGCAGGCGGTCGCCCTCGCCCGCCAGATCCGCGGCGTCGTCGAGGTGGAGGACGAGATCGACCAGGTGCGCGACGTGCGCCGCCGCCTCGCCACCGCCACCGGCGCGCTGCGCGACACCGCCTTCGACTGGATCGCCGCGCTGCCGCTGTTCGCCGTCGCGCTCGCCGTCTTTGTCCTCTTCTGGTGGCTCGGCGGCTGGATCGGCGGCCGCGACAGGCCCTTCCGCCGCCGCGCCCCGAACCGCGTCCTGCGCGACCTGCTGGCGCAGGCGGTGCGCACCGCGGTGGTGGTCGCCGGGGCGCTGCTGGCGCTCGAGATCCTCGACGCCACCGCCGTGGTGGCCGCCATCGCCGGCGCCGCCGGCCTCGCCGGACTGGCCCTCGGCTTCGCTTTCCGCGACCTCGCCGAGAACTACATCGCCTCGGTGCTGCTGTCGCTGCGCCAACCGTTCCTGCCGCGCGAACACGTGGTCATCGAGGGCCACGAGGGCAAGGTGGTGCGCCTGACCTCGCGCGCCACCATCCTGATGACCCTCGACGGCAACCACGTGCGCATCCCCAACGCGCAGGTGTTCAAGGGGGTGATCCTCAACTACACGCGCAACCCGCGGCGGCGCTTCGACTTCACCGTCGGCGTCGCGGTCGAGACCGAGCTCGACGACGCGCTGGCGCTCGGCCTGGCGACCCTGGAAGCGATCGAGGGGGTGCTCGACGAACCGCCGCCGCAGGGCTGGGTGGACCAGCTCGGCGACTCGAACGTCGTGGTCCACTTCTTCGCCTGGATCGACCAGCGCGCCATCGAGTGGGCGAAGGCGCGCGGCGAGGCGATCCGCCGCGTCAAGGTGGCGTTCGACGCCGCCGGCATCGCCATGCCGGAGCCGATCTTCAACCTGCGGGTCGAGCAGCGGGCGGCGGAGGCGGAGGCCGGAGCGCAGGATGCGGCGGCGCCGCGGGCGGCACCGCCGGCGGCGCGGGAGGAGGCCGCCGACCTCACGGTGGACACCCACATCGATCGCGAGGTGGCCGAGGAGCGGGCCGGCGAGGAGGACCTGCTGGACGCGGCGGCGCCCGTCGAGTAGCCGGGCCGGCGGCGGATCCTACAGGCCGGCGAACAGGTCGTCGAAGGCGGCGCGGGCCTCCTCCGGGCTGCGCGCGGCCTCGGACTCGAACTCCATCACCTTCTTCGGCGCGAACAGCGTGCACTCGTTGTTCTTGCGCTTGCCGGAGACCGCCTGGGTGATCTCCTGGCGGCACTGCCAGCGCGCCGAGGGATCGAAGTGCTGGCAGTTGACGCAGGCATGGAGCGGCGCCTCGCAGTGGGGGCACGCCTGGCCGATCTCGATGCCGGCGGCGGCGACGCGATGGCCGCAGTCGCCGCAGCGGAACACGGCGGTGGTCGGCGCGCCGAGGCCGCGGCCCCGCGGCCCCTCGCGCTGCGGCGGCGGGCCCTGCTGGCGCCGCTCGCCGCGGCCGCGTTCGCCGCGGTCGTCGTCGAAGTAGCCGCGCTGGCGGTATTTACGGTCGGACATCGATGGTCTCCTCCCCTCAGGGTGCAGCAGGGTCGTACGGATCGGCCGGCTGGCGGCCAGGTACGGCAGGGGGCGCGTGAGCTCGCGTTCCCCATGATACGCAGAATCGGTAGCCGCGTTGCGCGCGGCCGGCCGGGGTCAGCCGTCGAGCGGTGCCACCAGCTTCAGCTCCTCGTCCGTCGGCTGCAGCCAGGCGACCCCCACCGTGCCGGGTCCGGCGTGGGCGCCCACGGTCGGGCCCATCTCGGCGACGGTCAGCTCGGCGACCTCGAAGCGCTCCTCGACCAGCTTGCGCAGGCGGTCGGCCCACACCGGGGCGCGCGCGTGGGCGACGCCGGCGAGCAGCGGCCGCGAGGCGTCGGTGCGCTCGGCCATCAGCTCGAGGATGCGCGGGTGGGCGGCACGGCCGCCGCGCACGCGGTCGACCGGTACCACCTCGCCGCCTTCGACGCCGAGGATCGGCTTGATGCCGAGGAGCTTGCCCATCCAGGCGCGGGCGGCGCCGATGCGGCCGCCGCGGCGCAAGTACTCCAACGTATCGACGACGAAGAGAATGCCCACGCGCTGCCGCATCTCCTCGAGACGCCGCACCACCTCGGCGGTGCCGAGGTCGCGTGCCGCCATGCGGGCGGCGGCGACGGCGAGCAGGCCGAGGCCGAGGCTGACCACCCCGGTGTCCACCACCCCGGTCTCCGCCGGCGGATCGCCGGCGCGGCGGCGCGGGGTGGCGGCGCGCGCGTCGTCCGCCGCCTGGCGGGCGTGGACGACGGTCTGCGACATCTTCTCAGAGATGTGCACGGAAACCACGTCGCGGCGCGGCAAGAGCTCACGGTAGCGGCCCAGGAAGTCGGTCACCTGCGGCGGCGCCGTGGCCGGGTGGTCGGGGCGCTGCTCGAGCATCTCGTAGAACTGGCGCGGCGACAGGTCGACGCCGTCGTGGAAGACGTCGGCGCCGAACGACACCGCCATCGGCACGACGTGGATGCCGAGCGCGCGCACCACCGTCTCCGGCAGGTCGGCGCTCGAGTCGGTGACCACGTAGAGGCGCGCCTCCGGCTCCTCGAGGGTGACCAGGCCGGCGTCGCGCAGGCGGTGGAGGTCGGCGAGGACGGCGCCGTCGGTCTCCGGCAGCTCGTCGAGGATGGTGCCGAGGGTGGCACCGCGCTGGGCGCTCTCCAGGGCGCGCTGCTGCGACGGCGTGAAGGTGGTGGCGAAGAAGGCCGGCCCGAGCTCCACCTCGAGGCGGCTGCGCGGGTGCGGCAGGTCGCCGGCCGAGGCGTCCTCGACGGCGCGGATCACCAGGTCCTCGAGCTTGGCGCGGAGGGTCTCCGCCGCCGCCGGCGGCGGCAGCGCGTCGAGCGGCCGCACGTGGAAGGTGCCCTGGCGCAGGCGGCCGAGGCGGCAGAAGGCCTTGACACCGCCCACCGGCCGGTAGCTGGCGCCGAGCGGGCGGGCGGTGGCGGCCGCCACCTCGCCGCGGTCGAAACGGATCTCGCCGCCGGGCAGGTCCACCTGGCCGGTGAAGCCGGCGCGGTGCAGCGCCCGCACCAGCTCGAGCGGCGGCGCCTGGGCGAGGTCCCCGACCAGCGCCTCGAGCCCCGGATCGGTGTCGATGCCGATCTCGCGGCCGAGCAGCACCAGGCGCAGGCGGCGCACCATCTCGTCGCCGCTCAGGCCGTCGACCGGCAGGTAGCGCACGGCGCGCGGCAGGTCCGCGTCGGCCACCGGCCGGCGGCCGAGCAGCACCAGCGCCGCACCGTCGCCGGCCTCGAGCTCGGGCAGCCGCTCGCGCACCGCGTTGTCGGCGAAGCCGGGGACGTCGGCGTCGGCCACCAGCACCATCAGGTCGAGGCGAGCGGCGAAGCGCACGCCCTCGGCGGCGTCGACCGCCGGCACCACCTCGTAGCCGAAGCGCGCCAGGCCGATGCTGATCTGCTTGCGCAGCTCGGCGTCGGGCTCGATCAGCAGAACGGAGGGCCGCTGCACGGAGATCGCCTGCACGGGAGCCGAATATAGCTCAGAAGGCTATTCAAGTACTGTATTCATCGCAGATACGAAGCGTCCGCGCTTCATGCGCCGAGCTCGAAGTCGCACACCACGGGACGGTGGTCGCTGGCCACCTTGGAGAGCTGCAGCCGGCAGGTGCGGGCGCCGTCGAGCGACAGGCCGCCGCGGTAGTAGACGCGGTCGAGCCCGCCCTGCGGCGAGAACGAGGGGTAGGTGCGTATCACCGCGTTCCAGCCGCTCTTCAAGTCGGTGGCGTTGCGGAAGCCCAGCACCTCGGTGAAGATCGGCCGCAGCAGCGAGCGCCAGTCGTTGAAGTCGCCGCCCACCAGACACGGCTGCGACGGGTCGAGGTCGGCCAGCTCGCTGCAGCGGACCAGGAGGCCGATCTGCTTCTCCCGCTCGCGCGCCGACAGCCCGAGGTGGAGGTTGAAGACCTCGAGCGGCCGCTCCGCGTCGCCGGCCGCCGGCAGCAGCAGCGTCGTGTGCTGGCAGCCGCGCCGCTTGCGCGAGTCGACCGTCAGGTCGATGTTGCGCTCGCGCAGGATCGTGTGCCGGCTCAGGGTCGCGTTGCCGTAGCGCCCCTTGCGCAGGGTGACGTTGTGCCCCACCGCGTAGTGGGGGTAGCCGAGGATGCTGGCCAGCTCCTTGGCCAGATCGATCTC
>CAZLBJ010000415.1:0-5724 GCA_964557755.1 uncultured Thermoanaerobaculia bacterium | reverse complement strand
TGGCCTGGCCCGCCCTCGATCTCGCGGACGTCGACCTCGCCCTCGCTGCCGCCGGCATGCTGATCGTCTACTCGGCGGCCTCCTGGCTCGGCCGCCGGAGGTACGCGTGAACAACCGGCTGAAGGTGCTGCGCGCCGAGCGCGACTGGACGCAGGCCGAGCTGGCGCGCCGCCTCGACGTCTCGCGCCAGACGGTCAACGCCGTCGAGACCGGCAAGTACGACCCCAGCCTGCCGCTCGCCTTCCGCATCGCACGGCTCTTCGGGACGCGCATCGAGGAGATCTTCGATCCCGGCGACGGAGGCGCGTGATGCATAGACCCGTCGTCCTCCTTGGAGATCCGCCATTGCTAGTACTTCGCGGACAGACTGGAAGAGGCGAACCATGACACCCGTCATCGAATCGCGCATCGGTGCCAGCCGCGAGCAGCTACGGCAGTTCTGCCAGCGACACCACATCCGGCGGATGTCGCTCTTCGGCTCCGTCCTGCGAGGAGATTTCAGCTCCGAGAGCGACGTGGACGTCCTGGTGGAGTTCGCTCCGCAGCACGTCCCCGGTCTGGAATTCGTGCGGATGAGAGAGGAGCTATCCCGGCTACTCGGTCGCCCGGTGGACCTCCGAACACCGGCGAGCCTCAGCCCCTACTTCCGCGCCGAGGTCCTGCGCGAGGCCGAGCTGGTCTATGCCGCTGCGTGACCCGAGGGTCGTTTTGCGCGAGATGCTCGATGCGGGCAGGAAGGCGCGTTGGGTGTTCGACAATCACCGGCGCGAGGAGCTCGACGGCTTCGCGGGGACCACAGGAACGCCTTGGGAGGGAAGTCAACTGGTCGGGACGGCGGGATTCGAACCCGCGACCCCCTGAACCCCATTCAGGTACGCTACCAGACTGCGCCACGTCCCGACCGGACGGGCAATATAGCAGAGGGGCGGGCGGCGGCCAACCTCAGGCGCCGAGCCTTTCGAGGATCGCCCGCGCCTCGCCCAGGGCCTTGCGGATGCCGTCCTCGAGCTGCTGGATGCGCTCGTCGGCCTCGGGGTCGCCACCGTTCTGCGCCTCCACCTCGCCGGGCTCGCCGTTCTCCTCGAGCTCGCTCTCGAGCTTCTTCTTGGCGCCGGCGATGGTGTAGCCCTCCTCGTAGAGGAGGACCTTGATGCGGCGGATGACGTCGAGCTCGGTCTCGGTGTACACCCGCTGCCCGGAGCTCGACTTGGTGGGCGCCAGGGAGGGGAACTCGGTCTCCCAGTAGCGCAGCACGTAGGGCTGGATGTCGAGGACCTTACAGGCCTCGCCGATCTTGTAGAAGATCTTCCTCTTGCCGCGGGCCATCCGTCACACCCTGCCTCGCGCCCGCCTCACTCGCCACCCGGACCGGCCGAGGCGCCGGGCTCGGCGCCGGGCTTCCCCGCCGCCGCCTTGGCGCCCTTCTTCGGCCTCGACACTTGGCGCTTGAGCCGGGTCGAGGGGCGGAAGCTCAGGCCCTTGTGCGCCGGGATGAACATCTTCTCGCCGCTGGCCGGGTTGACGCCCATGCGGCCGGCGCGGTCGGCGATCTCGAAGACGCCGAAGTTCTTGATCCGCACCGCGCGCCCGCTCGACAGGTTGGTCTTCACGGTGCCGAAGATCGCGTCCACGATCTCCGCCGCCTCGCTCTTGGTGAGGGCACCGTGCCGGTCGTAGACGACGTCGACCAGGTCCGCCTTCGTCAGCCCACCCTTCTTCCTCGACGCCATAGGTGTCCGCGTCTCCCGAGAAGTCAGCTCAAGCGATACTTGAAATGTAGTGCTCGAAGTCTAGCCGAAGAAACCGCGTGACGGCAAGGCTCGGAGCGCGCTGCCGCCCCCTGCGAACCGCGTGCCGATCCTTGCCGCGGCGGCCGTTCAGCCGCGCTCCTGCTTCTCTTTGCCGCGCTTGCGGATCACCAGGCGCACCGGCACGCCGGGCAGGTCGAGCGCCTCGCGCAGGCGGTTCTCGAGGTAGCGGCGGTAGGAGTCGCTGCGCCGCAGGGTGCGGTTGGCGAACAGCATGAAGACCGGCGGCTCGGTCGACACCTGCGTCGCGTAGTAGAGCTTCCACGGCCAGCCATGCTCGGCCGGCGGCCGCGTGCGCTGCACCGCCTCGCCGAAGATGCGGTTGACCTCGGAGGTCGAGATCTGCGTCCCGTACGCCTCGAGGGTACGGTCGAGGGCCGGGAACAGCTTGTCGACGGCGCGCCCGGTGAGCGCCGAGACGTTCACCCGCGGCGGGCTCGCCAGCACCTGGTCGAGGCGCGGCCAGTCGGCCTCCAGGCGCTCGCGCGACTCCTCGTCGAGGAGGTCCCACTTGTTGACCGCCACCACCGCCGCGCGCCCCAGCTCCCAGATCGAGCCGGCCACCGCCAGGTCGCCGGTGGTGATGCCGTCCGCGGCGTCGATCACCAGCACCGCGAGCCGGGCGCGCTCGATCTGCCGCCGCGCCATCATCACCGCCAGTTCCTCCGGCGCGTCGGCGGTCTTGGCGCGGCGCCGGATGCCGGCGGTGTCGATGAGCAGGTACGGCTTGCCGTCGCGCTCGATGGGCGTGTCGATCGGGTCGCGCGTGGTGCCCGGCAGCGGCGACACCAGGGTGCGCTCGCTGCCCACGATGCGGTTGAGCAACGACGACTTGCCGACGTTGGGCCGCCCCACGATGGCCACCGCCGGGGCGCCGCTCGGCACGTGCTCGGGCAGCTCGCCGAGCCGCTCGAGCGCCGCGTCGAGCAGGTCGTAGGTGCCCACCGCGTGCTCGGCGGAGATCAGGAGCTGGGGGTCGATGCCGAGGCGGTAGAACTCCGGGAAGCGGTCCTGCGCCTCGCGGGTGTCGCCCTTGTTGACCACCAGCACGGTGGGCTTGCCGAGCGGCCGCAGGCGCTGCCACACCGCCTCGTCGGCGGAGGTCAGGCCGTCCTTGCCGTCGACCACCAGCAGTAGCAGGTCGCTCTCCTCCACCGCCAGCAGCACCTGCCGGTTGAGGCCCAGCGGGTCGTCGCCGGGGGGCACCAGGCCGCCGGTGTCGATGAGCTGCACGGCGTGGTGCTCGTCGACCTCCAGCCAGGCGGCCAGGCGGTCGCGGGTGACGCCGGGCTGGTCGTGGACGATCGCCTGGCGCCGCCCCACCAAGCGGTTGAAGAGGGTCGACTTGCCGACGTTCGGGCGGCCGACGATGGCGATCGTCGGGGTCAGGCTCATTCGCCGCCGGGCGCGGCGCCCGCCGCCGGAGCGCCGGTGCCGCCCACGCCGCCCTCGTCGTCGAGGCGCTGGCGCCACAGCACCTTCCACTGCCCCTCGTCGTCCTTCTTCAGGCGGTAGCGCACCCGCGTCGCCTGGTTCTCGTCGCGCGAGATCTCCTCCTCGGCGCCGAGCGCCAGCACCCGGATGTCCCACACCTCGTGGGTGCGCACGTAGGCGTCGCCGACCTGGAAGACGTCGAGGTCCTCGATGGTCAGCTCCTTCTGGTGCGAGGCGATGCGGCGGCCGTCGGCGGCCAGGCGGGCGATGTTGTTCTCGACGCTGGCCACCTCGCGCGGCATGGCGACCTCGGCGAGCGCCGACGGATCGGTGAAGGAGTACGCGTGGCTGAGCTGGGCGGCGTAGCGCTCCAGCAGGTCTTGGATCTCGCCGCGGTCGGCCTCCACCTGCTCCGGCGAGGGGCCGCAGGCGGCGGCGAGAAGGACGGCCAGCAGGGCGAGGACGAGCGGGCTTCGGCGGTTCTGGCGTGGCATCGGGTCATTCTCCCTCATCGCCTTCGACCCCGGCGCCGCGGCCGCGGTTCCGCCAGGTCGGCGATCTCCAAGTCGAGGCCGCGGTGGGCCAGCGAGACGCCGGCCAGGCGTACCTCCACCGGGTCGGCGAGGCGGAAGACGCGACCGTGGTTGGAGCCCACCCAGCGGTGGGCCTCGGGCTCGAAGACGTAGTAGTCGTCGGACATCGAGCGGATCGGCACCAGCCCGTCGACGTGGAACCCGTCGAGGACGACGAACAGGCCGAAGGGCTGGACGCCGGTGATGCGGCCGGGAAACACCTCGCCCACGCGGCCGGCCAGGAAGCGCACCTTCTTCCACTGCAGGAGGTCGCGCTCCGACTGCTCGGCGCGCCGCTCGGTGGTCGACGCGTGGAGGGCGACGCCCGGCAGCCGGCGGACGAGCGACAGCGGCCCCTCCTCCACCGCGTCGTCGTGGGCGATGAAGGCCTTCACGCGCCGGTGCACCACGAGGTCCGGGTAGCGGCGGATCGGCGAGGTGAAGTGGGTGTAGAAGCGCGAGGCGAGGGCGTAGTGGCCGCGGCAGTCCGGGCTGTAGACGGCGCGCTGCATGGTGCGCAGCACGAGGGTGGTGACGAAGTCCTCCTCCGGCCGGCCGGCGACCTCGTCGAGCACCTGCTGAAGGTGGCGCGGGTGCAGGCGCTCGAGGTCCGCCGGCAGGCGGATGCCGAGGCCGCGCAGCACCTCCGCCAGCCCCTCGACGTCGTCGGGCGACGGCGCGTCGTGGACGCGGTAGAGGGCCGGCGAGCCGACCTCGTCGAGGGTCGCCGCCACCGCCTCGTTGGCGGCGATCATGAACTCCTCGACGATGCGGTGCGCGACGTGGCGCTGGCCGGGCGTCACCCCCACCGTGTGGCCGTCGGTGTCGAGCACCACGTCGCCCTCCGGCAGGTCGAAGTCGATCGAGCCGCGCTGGCGCCGCGCCGCGTTGAGCACCTGCATCAGCTCGCGGCACTCGGCGAGGAGGTCGAGAACGGCGCCGTACTCGCCGCGGTCGCCGCTCCGCGGCTCCTCGAGCAGCCGGCGCACCTCGTCGTAGGTCAGGCGGCGGTCGCTCTGGATCACCGACTGCGTGAAGTGGCTGCGCTGCACGATGCCGTCGCGGCCGACGTCGAGGAAGGCCGACATGGCGAGGCGCGGCACCTCCGGGCGTAGCGAGCAGAGGCCGTTGGACAGGCCCTCGGGCAGCATGGGGACGGCGCGGTCCGGGTAGTAGACGCTGGTGCCGCGGCGGTAGGCCTCGCGGTCGAGCGCGCTGCCCTCGGGGACGTAGTGGGAGACGTCGGCGATGTGGACGCCGAGCCGCCAGCGGCCGGCGCCGAGGCGCTCGCAGGTGATCGCGTCGTCGAAGTCGCGCGCCGAGGCGCCGTCGATGGTCACCGTCAGCACGTCGCGCAGGTCCGTGCGGCCCGCCCAGTCCTCCGGCCGCGGATCGGCGGGCAGCGCCGCCGCGTGCTCCAGCACCTCGGGCGGGAACTCGTCGGGGATCCGGTGGTGGCGCAGCACGGCGAGGACGTCGACGCCCGGCGTCTCCACCGCCCCGAGGTGCTCGACCACCGAAGCCCGCGGGTGCGAGTCGGAGCGCGAGCCGGAGCCGCGGATGACCTCCACCACCACGTAGTGGCCGTCGGGGACGTCGTGCACCTCGCTCGCCACCTGCGAGTCGACCACCTCGAGATCGATGGCGGCGCCGGCGTCGAAGGGGGCGAGCCAGCGGCGACCGTCGGCGTCGGTCTCCAGCGTCCCCACCAGGTGCTGCGAGCGGCGCTCGGCCACCGTCACCACCGTCGCCGGCGGCAGCCGGCGGCCGGCCGCCTCGACGTCGCGGCCCTTGGCGCGCTTGACCACCACCAGGTCGCCGTGGCGGGCGCCGCGCTGGGGGGCGGCGTCGACGTGGTACACGGGCCGTCCGCGGCGGCCGTGGGCGGCGAGCGGCCGGATCAGCGACTC
>CAZLBJ010000414.1:0-3567 GCA_964557755.1 uncultured Thermoanaerobaculia bacterium | reverse complement strand
GCCGGAGTCCGATGTCGATGGAGGCCCGTGGACGAGGAGGCGAGCCCCCCTCCAAAGTCCACCGAGTAGCTCGCCGCTCCCTGCCCGAGGACCCACCCCACCCCGCCACCTCCGCCCCTCCCCTTCAGTTGAAGTTGAAGTTGAGGTTGAAGTTGAAGTCGACGTGCTAGCGTCGGCCGCATGTCGATCCCCGACCAGCACCGCGAGAAAGCTCCCGAAGTTCTCGGCTACGCCCTGGTCACCGCCAGCGACAGCCGCGACGAGGCGAGCGACGTGTCGGGGCGGCGGATGGCGGAGCGGGTGGAGGCGGCCGGGCAGAGGGTGGTCGAGCGGCTGGTGGTGCCGGACGAGGCGGCGCCGCTGCGCGCCGCGGTCACCGCGCTGCTGGCGCAGCCGGAGGTCGACGTGGTGGTGGTCTCGGGCGGCACCGGGGTGGCGCCGCGCGACGTCACCATCGAGACCCTGGCCCCCCTCTTCGACCGCGACCTCCCCGGCTTCGGCGAGCTGTTCCGCGCCCTCTCGTTCCAGCAGGTGGGTGCCGCCGCCATGCTGTCGCGCGCCGCGGCCGGCGTCGTCGACCGCCGCGCCCTGTTCCTGCTGCCCGGCTCGCCGGCGGCGGTCGAGCTCGCGCTCGACGCCCTGATCCTCCCCGAGGCCGCCCACCTGGTGGCGCAGGCGCGCCGCTAGGGCCGCGCGCCCGGCGTGCCCCCGCCGGGAGATACAATAGGCGCCCCATGAGCGAGCCGAAGACCATGGAAGGCTACGTCCCCGGCGACGCCGAGCGCCTAGAGCTGGAGGAGCCGGGCAGCGACCCGGAGCTGCGGTCGCTGCGCCGCGACCCGCGGCTGCCGCGCATCGCCGCCCACGTGCGCGGCATCCTCGACGAGCTCGGCCTGGACCTCTCGGACCCCAACCTGCGCGACACCGACCGCCGCGTCGCCAGCATGTACCTCGAGATGTTCCAGGGCCTCGAGCAGGGCGCCGAGCCGAAGATCACCACCTTCCCCAACGACGAGGGCTACAGCCACATGGTGATGGAGCGGGACATCCCGTTCTACTCGATGTGCGCCCACCACCTGGTGCCGTTCTACGGCCACGCCCACGTCGCCTACATCCCGCGCGAGCGCATTGTCGGGCTGTCGAAGTTCGCCCGCGTGCTCGAGTTCTACGCCAAGCGGCCGCAGCTCCAGGAGCGCCTCACCGAGCAGGTGGTCAACTTCCTCGAGGAGAAGCTGCAGCCGCTCGGGGCGGTGGTGGTGATCGACGCGCGCCACCTGTGCGTCGAGATGCGCGGCGTCAAGAAGCCCGGCGCGCTGACCACCACCTCCGCCATCCGCGGCATCTTCCACCAGCGCCCCGTGCGAGAGGAGTTCCTTGACCTGCTCCGCCGTTAGCCCCCGCCGCTCCGCGCCCGCCGCCCTCGTCCTCCTCGCCGCCGCCCTGCTGCCGGCCGGCGGCTGCGCCTCGACCGACGCCGGCTCCTCGGGGCCGCCGCTCGGGGCGGTCGAGGCCGAGAGCCTGATCAACCTGAGCCTGTCGCCGCGCTGGTCGCAGTGGCTGGTCGGCCCGGTGGCGGTGCTCGCCACCCCGCAGGAGGAGGCGGCGTTCCTGGCGCTGACCGACGACGCGGCGGCCGAGGCCTTCACCGACGACTTCTGGGAGCGGCGCAAACCCTACCCCGAGCGGCCGGACAACCCGCTGCGCGCGGAGTTCGAGCAGCGCGCCCAGGTCGCCGACCGCCTCTACAGCGAGGGCGGCCGGCTCGGCTCGCACACCGCCCGCGGCACCATCTACGTCCTGTTCGGCAAGCCGCCGCGCACCGACTACGAGATCGCCCGTGACCCGCGCGATCCGCCGATCGAGATCTGGTTCTACGACGGCGAGCGGCAGCCCGGCCTCGGCGGCGAGCCGCCGGCGCCCTACTACCGCTTCATCAAGCGCGGCCAGGTCACCGAGTTCTACCGCGCGCGCACCGGCATCGAGCAGGCGCGCCCGGTACGGCCGGAAGACCTGCCGTGACGAGCCGGCCGCGCGCCGTGTTCGCCGGCAGCGGCATCGCGCTGCCGCCGCGGGTGGTCGACAACCACGTGCTGGCGCGCATCGTCGAGACCGACGACCAGTGGATCCGCGAGCGCTCCGGCATCGAGGAGCGGCGCTTCGTCGAGGCGGGGGTGTCGTCCGCCGACCTTGGGGCCGAGGCGGCGCGCGCCGCCGTCGACGACGCCGGCATCGACCCCGCCGACGTCGACTACCTGGTGTGCGCCACGATGACGCCGGACCACTACTTCCCCGGCTCCGGCACGCTGATCCAGCAGCGCCTCGGCGTCGCGCCGCTGCCGGCGCTCGACATCCGCCAGCAGTGCGCCGGCTTCGCCTACGGCCTGCAGGTGGTGCAGGCGCTGATCGGCAGCGGCACGGCGCGCACCGTGCTGCTGGTCGGCACCGACGTCCACACCTCGCTGATGCCGTTCTCCGAGCGCACCTGGGCGGTCCTCGACGGCGGCGAGGGCGAGCTGAGCGCCGAGGAGCTCGCCTGGAACTCGCAGTTCCGCCACCTGCTGGTGCTGTTCGGCGACGCCGCCGGCGCCATGGTGTTCCGCGCCGAGGAGGAGGACGGCGGCGGGGCCGGCGACGGAGCGCGCGGCATCCTCGGCTGCGCGCTCTACGGCGAGGGCGGCGAGAAGGACATCCTCTTCGTGCCCGGCCTCGGCTCGGCGCAGCGGCCGTTCGTCACCGCGGAGATGGTGGAGCGGGGCCTGCAGGTGCCGGTGATGGACGGCCGGCAGGTGTTCAAGCTGGCGGTGACCCGCATGCCGCAGGCCACCACGGAGCTGCTGGCGCGGCACGGTTACGGCATCGAGGACGTCGACCTCTTGATCATGCACCAGGCCAACCTGCGCATCAACCAGGCGGCGCAGAAGGCGCTGGGGCTGCCCGACGACAAGGTGTTCAACAACATCCAGCGCTACGGCAACACCACCTCCGCCACCCTGCCGCTGGCCTTCCACGAGGCGCGGCAGGCGGGCATGGCGCCGCCCGGCGCGCTGGTCGCCTTCGCCGCCCTCGGCGCCGGCCTGCACTGGGGCGCGGTGCTGATGCGCATGTGAGCCATCGGCTACACTAGCCCCATGCTCCGCAAGCTCCTACTCCTGCTCGGTGCCTCCGCGGCGGCGGCGGTCGCCTGGTTCGTGTGGAAGGAGCGCGACGCGCTGCGCGGCGAGATCGAGCGCACGCGCGGCGAGTGGCGCTCCGGCGCCGCCGGCAAGCCGCGCGCCCGCGTCCCCGCCCCCGGCGGCGACGCCCCGCCGCCGGCCAGCGAGGCGGTCGGCCAGGCGGTGGAGCGCTGCATCGCCACCACCCAGAGCGGCGCCCGCTGCACCCGCCCCGCCGAGCCCGGCTCGCGCCACTGCTGGCAGCACGGCGGCTGAGGGCGCGGGCCGTCCATAACGCCTACGGCGCTGTTCGTAGAGCCTATGGTCACGGCCCAGGCGAAGCCTGTGCGCGAAGCCTTCATTCTCCGTGGCGGCGCGGGTTTCCGGGTGCCGCGCCGGCGGCCCGATGCTTGCT
>CAZLBJ010000413.1:0-12013 GCA_964557755.1 uncultured Thermoanaerobaculia bacterium | reverse complement strand
TAAGCCACAATGTCTGGGTGCGGAGATGCCTCGGCCGATGCAGCACTACCCCGTGCTCAAGATCGTAACGGGCCAGCCCGACTGGGACGGCGGCAATGCAAATGCACTACCGAACTTCCAAGGGCAGCCCAGGATCTTCTTGATCGCCGGGCAGGA
Organism: uncultured Thermoanaerobaculia bacterium; assembly: GCA_964557755.1. Lineage (GTDB taxonomy): Bacteria > Acidobacteriota > Thermoanaerobaculia > Multivoradales > JBCCEF01 > CAZLBJ01. Next base: position 11,857 of record CAZLBJ010000413.1, on the reverse strand, counting down.
CATCACGATCGGAGAGGACGCTTTCCCGTCACTCTCGCTGGTCAACTTCCACCTGCTATCCTCCGACGACAGACTCAAGGCGCTGAGATCAGGTAACTACAGCAGTGCCTACCAGGTGGAGGTGGACCCAAAGCTGCTCGGCAACCTCCCGAGTCGTGATCCCCGACTCATAACGCGTGTTCGCTTCACCCGCGGCGAAGTCAAGGCCCTGATCAGCGAGTACTGCGAATTCGAACCCCTGAAGTACCTCGCCGAGGCAAACACCGTCGGGCCGGGGCCGACCGGATGCCCCGACGAAGGCATCGCGCCCCAACTGCTCGCCGAGGAGGTGGTCGCCCGCTTTAGCGACACCGGACAGCCCTTGACCGTGCATTTCCGGGAGTGGGGCGGTATTACAAGGACCCTCGTCGTGAGGCCGGGCGCCAGCGGGGGCGTACGAATCGAGTTCAGCCAGCAGATGACGGACGCGGCAAAGCACATCGACAGCCGGGATGAGGACGCCGAAATAATGTGCAAGTTAGGCAACTTGCGGGACTATCTCTGGTATTACGACCTGAGGGACTCGGCAATGGAGAACTGTCTCGACCTCCAGCCTGCGTTCTTCCCCTGTATCCTTGACGAAACCGGTGGGACCAAGTGTCCCGAGCACAATTGGGGGCCTTGACATGCGAGTCGCCCGCCATCATACAGGCAGGACCAGTCTCCTGCGCTCACTCTATCCTTGGGTACGGCTACGCAGTGAGCTTTGGATCATGTTTTTACTCCTAGGGGTCCTAGCCTGTGGTTCTGCATCGAGAAGCCATGTCCTGACCCTGTTCGGCAACAAGACATTTCTGAAGAGGGCAAACCACTTCGCGAGCCACGCCAGATCGACCGGCGAACACATCCGCTCCCTCGACGAGCACGTCACCGACTCTTGTCGGTTCTACCGCGATGCCAGCCTCAATGGCGACGATGACGATCAAGATCTTGGGCCGGAGAGATCCCTTCTCACCTTCTACGTCGGCCACGGTCGTTTCGACGGTTTCGACGCATATGAGAACGGGGAGATACGGCTGGACGAGATCCAATTGGGCGACGGTCGCTTGCGCTACTGGTGGATGGCCTCGTGTCAGACGATGGCCCATGGACCGCACCCGTTCAACGCGCCATACGAGTTCGATCCACAGAAAGGCTCCAGGAACGTCTTCCGCCGATGGGCCGGAAACTACTCCCACGAATCCTCGCCGCCGACGACGCCCATTGCCCCTGGACTTCGTCTCGCATGCGGAGGCTCGACACCACTTAAGACGCCAACCTTCGAGACCCTCTTGGAACTGTGGGAGGATCTGGTGACAGGCGCACGCCCAAGCGACGCCTTCATCTCGGCCCAGACCTGGGACGACAGCGTGCCGCCAAGACGAAGGGTGCCACTCTGCATCACCCGGGGAGGAAGCCTCCCCGAGGCGACGCCGCTCTACGACACGACTTTCGAGGAACAACCCAATACCCCCGGTCCCGAAGGCTTTGCCTACATCCAGTACCCGGTCTTCGAACCCCGGCCGGTCGATCATCAGCTAGATAAGCGGCTGCGGAACCTGGCATCGGCCGACTGCGCCGACGAGATGGCCCTGTCTGGCGCCTACCGGCCGCCACCGGACAGGGCGCCGGTCCTCCAGCTTGCACCGATGCCAGTGGTACCGAAGCTCGTAACCGCCTTGTTCGACGAGGGAAGTCCCGAGAACCTCGGATTCCGAAAGCTCTCCGCAGCCCGAGCCCTAGAGGTACTCGGCGAAGAGGAGGCCATGGACGCCGCTGCGGGTTTCGACGCGTACTTCCATCCCTGCAGTGGACAGCTCGTACTGCGTGGCCCTGGAACCGGTTCCAAGAAGCTCGAAGGACTGCCTGAGCCGTCGGAGGTGACAGTTCGCGACCTCCACCCCAAGGAGTCGGAGGTGTTGAGATTGTTCCGCGGCGTCGACGGGCGAAACAGCGGCAGCACCTGTGTAAATCCGCGCCTGGCCACGCCCCCTATCCTCGTCGACCAGTACATCGACCGGGCGCCGCGGAAAATTGTCGAGGGCGGCGGGACCCGGAACGATCTCACGCGTTATCTCAAGACCCGCACTGCGGAGGCGAAGCTGGGTGTTCGGGTCGACGGAGTCGACTATCCTGTGTTGGGAGAGAGTTCCAAGGTTCAGATCGAAGTGGGCGGGCACGGTGCTCTCCTCGCCGCCTCCCTCATGGCACGGAAGGTCACCGGGTGCCGCAACGATCCGAGTTGCGCAGGCGACGAGGCAGTGCTCAGCCTCGACAAAGCGGAAGCACGAGCCGAAGCCGAGGCATACGCCTACGGGTTCTGGTCCGAACGGAGTGGAGCCGAAGCCGAGCCACGCAGCCTTGGGATTCGGTTCAAACGGCGTGACCCGGCTTGGGGTTACCTCGAAGCTCCGGCGAGTTGCTTTCAGCGCGAGATGGGCATTACCTTCAGGTTCACCTTCGAGGCGGTCGGGCGCGACGACGTGCTCCCCCTCGTGGTCGACATACCCGGACAGGACGTCGAGCCACCGATCTGCTACGGCGATCCAGAATGGAAAGACGCCTGTGGCTTGCCGCCCGATTGAGAGGCAGGGCTCGAGACGAGGCACCGTCACCCCTCGATCGCCGCCATCACCGCCAGCGCCGTGGCCAGCGCCCGCCTGCCCTCGGTGCCGTCGACGAAGAAGCCGGCGGTCTCGCCGCGGCAGCGGGCGAGGAAGGCCTCGAGCTCGCCGCGCAGCGGCTCGCGCGGCTCGACAGGGAGGTCGGCCGACTCGATGGCGCGGCCGGCGACCTGCACCGCGGCCGCGGCGCCGCCCTCGCCGCCGTCGCCGGGCGCCGCCTCGCGCAGGCGGTAGCCCTTGATCTCCTGCGCCTGGTAGTCGAGCGAGTGGTAGCTGCTCGCCGAAAAGACACGGAGCTTGCGCACGCGCTCGGACGACACCCGCGAGGCGGTGACGTTGGCGACGCAGCCGGACTCGAGCTCCAGGCGGGCGTTGGCGATGTCGACGCGCTCCGACAGCACCGCGATGCCGGTCGCCCGCACCTCGGCGAGCGGCGACGGGTCGAGGGCGTGGAGGATCTGCAGGTCGTGGATCATCAGGTCCTTGACCACGTCGACGTCGAGCGAGCGCAGCGTGAACTGCGCCAGCCGCTGCACCTCGACGAAGCGGGCCTTCAAGGCGGCGGCGAGCAGCGCCTGCACCGCCGGGTTGTAGAATTCGACGTGTCCGACGCCGAGCACCGCCCCCGAGCTCTCGGCGGCCCGCAGGATGCGGTCGGCGTCGGCGAGATCCGGCGCGATCGGCTTCTCCACCAGGCAGTGGACGCCGCGCTCGAGCAGCGGCACGGCGACCTCGGCGTGCACCACCGTCGGCACCGCCACCACCGCCGCGTCGAGCTGCTCGCCGAGTTCCGCCAGGTCGCCGAAGACGCGCGCGCCGTGCGCCTCGGCGGCGCGCTTCGCCGCCGCCGGGTCGGCGTCGTGGATGCCCACCAGCTCGACGCCGGGCAGCGCCGCCAACAGACGCGTGTGGTGGAAGCCGAGGGCGCCGACGCCGATGACGCCGGCGCGCAGCGGCCGGCCGCCGGGGCCCGCGGCGGGATCACTCATCGGCGACCTCCGCCTCGTCCTCGGCCACCGCACGGTACTCGCCGGAGTCCTCGCCGGAGTCCTCGCCGGCGCCGCCGCGCTCGCCGCGGCTGCCCGGCACCGCCTTGACGACGCCGCGCTTCGAGCTCTCGACGAAGTCGACGAGGTAGGCCACCTCCGGGTCGTCGACGCCCACCTCGCCGCGGATGCGCTCCAGCGCCTGGCTGGTGTTGAGGCCCGAGTGGAGCAGGATGCGCACCGCCCGACGCAGCCGCTGCCGCGTCTCCTGCGGGATGCCCTTCCGCCGCAGACCGATGGCGTTGAGGCCGTAGCACGCCGCCTTGATGCCCACCGTCTTGACGAACGGCAGCGCGTCCATGGTCACCACCGAGTAGCCGCCGACGTAGGCGTGGCGGCCGACGCGGCAGAACTGGTGGATCGCCGAGGTGGCGCCGATGGTGGCGTCGTCGCCGACCTCGACGTGGCCGGCGAGGGTGGCGCCGTTGACGAACACCGTGCGGTCGCCCACCCGGCAGTCGTGGGCGACGTGGCTGTAGGCCATGAACAGGTTGTCCGAGCCGACGCGGGTGACGCCGCCGCCGAAGCCGGTGCCGCGGTGGATGGTGGTGAGCTCGCGGAAGTGGTTGCGGTCGCCGATCTCGAGGAACACCTCCTCGCCCCGGTACTTGAGGTCCTGCGGCTCGAAGCCGACGCAGGAGTGCGGGAACAGGCGGTTCTCGCGGCCGAAGGTGGTGAAGCCCTGGACGTGGGCGGAGGCGCCGACCTCGCAGCCGTCGCCGAGGACGACGCGTGGGCCGAGGACGGCGAAGGCGCCGACGGTGACGCCGTCGCCCAGCTCGACGGAGGGGTCGACGGCGGCGGTGGGATGGATGCGGTGGCTCATCGCGGGATGGGTGTCGGTGGTGTCGGGGGCCGGCGCGGCGCCGGCGCGGCGGATCGGACGGCGGTGCGGCGGCTCAACGGTCGACGGTGGCCGAGGCGATGACGGCCTCCGCCGCCAGCTCGCCGTCCACCGTCACCCGGCCCTGCAGCCGGCAGTAGGTCGCCCGCAGGCGCTGCACCTCGACCTCGAGGCGCATCTGGTCGCCGGGGACGACGGGACGGCGGAAGCGGCAAGCGTCGATGGAGGTGAAGTAGAGGAGCTTCGACTCGCGGTCGGGCAGGTCGTGGAGCAGCAGCAGGCCGCCGGCCTGCGCCAGCGCCTCGATCATCAGCACGCCGGGGAACACCGGCTGGCCCGGGAAGTGGCCCTGGAAGAACGGCTCGTTGAAGGTGACGTTCTTGACCGCCACCACCCGCTTGCGCGGCTCCAACTCGAGCAGGCGGTCGACCAGCAGCAGCGGGTAGCGGTGCGGCAGCACCGACAGGATCCAGCGCAGGTCGCGCTGGCCGAACGGCTCCGCAGCCGCCGCCCCGCCCTCCGTCCCTCCAGGCCCCTCTCCGCTCACCTCGCCTCCTCGTCGTCGGTGTCGTCGTCGGTCGTCCCGGCGCCGCCCGCGGGCTCCGCCGCCACCCCCGCCGCCAGCGCCCTCTCCACCGCCTTCAGGCGGCGGGACATCGACTCCAGCCGGCGCAGCAGCGCCGTCTGCCGGCGCCACGACCGCAGGTCGATGGCGGGGGTGCCCGCCACCTGCACGTCGGCTTCGACGTCGCTCAGCACCGTCGCGCGGGCCGCCACCTGCACCCGGTCGCCGATCCGCCGGTGGTCGCCGGCGCCGGCGCCGCCGGCCATCACCACGTGATCGCCGAGCTGCGTCGATCCGGCGATGCCCACCAGGCCGCAGAGGACGACGCCGCGACCGGTGGTGACGTTGTGGCCGATCTGGACCAGGTTGTCGATCTTACTACCCGGCCCGACGACCGTGTCGCCCAGGGCGCCGCGGTCGATGGTGGTGTTGGCGCCCACCTCCACGTCGTCGCCGAGCACCGCCCGCCCCACCTGCGGCACCTTGTGGTGGACGCCGCCGCGAGTGGCGTACCCGAAGCCGTCGCTGCCCACCACGGCGCCGGAGTGGAGCTCGGCGCGGGCGCCGAGCACGGTGCCGTCGTAGAGCACGGCGTGCGGGTGCAGACGCGCACCCTCGCCGAGGACGCAATCGCGGCCGACCACCGCCAGCGCCTCGACCACCACGCCGCCGGCGAGACGGCTGCCGTCGCCGATCACCGCGTAGGGCCCGACGTGGACCGACGGCGCGAGCTCGCACCCCTCCCCCACCACCGCCGTCGGGTGCACCCCCGGCGCGAACGGCCGCGGCGGGTGGAGGACGCCGAGCAGGGCCGCCACGGCGTGCTGCGGGTGGTCGACGAGCAGCAGGTCTCGCCCTTCCAGGCCGCGGGTCAGCGACGCGTGCTGGCGCGGCACCAGCAGGGCGCCGGCGCGGCTGGTGCGCGCCTGCTCGCGGTAGGCGGGCGAGAACAGCGGCGCGAGATCGTCGGGGCCGGCGTCGGCGAGGGTGCGCAGGCCGCGCACGGTCCGCTCGCCGTCGCCCTCGACGGACCCCTCCACCACCGCCGCCAGCTCCGCCAGGCGGCGGGCCTCGCCGGCACTCGCGCCGGTACTCACGGCGGTGCCCACCGCCCTCTTCAGCCGCCGGCGCCGGTGCCGCCGGAGGCGTCGAGGCGGCGGATGATCTCGGGCGTCACGTCGACGCCCTCGTCGGCGTAGATCAGGCCGCTCTCGAACTTGCGGAAGATCAGGTCGTAGCCCATCTCCTGGCCGTAGGCGTTGATGATCGGCATGACCCTGCTGTCGACCTTGGCGAGGACCTCCTCGCGCTTCTTGGTCAGCTCGCGGTTGGCGTCGTCCTCGAAGCGGCGCAGGCTGATCGCCTTGTCCTCGAGCTGCTTCTCGAGCTCGGCGATCTTGTCCTGCGACAGCGACAGGCGCCCCTCGGAGAGGCGGTCGCGGAGCTGCTGCACCTCGGTCTGCAGGGCTTTGCCCTCGCCCTCCTTCCGCTCGCGCAGGGTGCGCAGCTCCTCGAGCGCCGCCTTGCCGGTGGCCGACTGGAGGAGGATCTGCTCGGTGTCGAGGACGGCGATCTTCAGGCCGCTGGCCTCCTGGGCCGCCAGCGGCGCGGCGGCGGCGAGGCCGAGGACGAGGGCGAACGCGCCCGCCAGGACGCGGAGGGGGGTCGTCTTCAGGGACATCGGGTGCTCTCCTTGGTTCAAAGGTCCGCGGCAGCCTAGAAGGTGCTGCCGATCGAGAACTGGAAGTCTTCGAAGCTGTCGTACGGCTTCTCGTCCAGGTTGAAGGCGTAGATGAAGCGCAGCGGCGCGCCGAACACCGGCACCAGCACGCGCAGCTCGAGGCCGGCGGTCCAGCGCAGGGCGTCGTACTCGAGGTCCTGCTGCTCGGCCCAGCTCTGGCCGGCGTCGGTCCAGATGACGAAGCGGAACGGGCCGCCGGCGAGCAGGTGGTACTCGATGTTGGCCTGGAGGAAACGGTCGCCGCCGATGGCGAAGCCGAGCGCGTCGCGGAACGGCGAGCCGTCCGGCTGGCGCGGCAGGATCGAGCGCGTCGCGTGGCCGCGGATCGAGCGCTCGCCGCCGAGCCAGTAGTACTCGAACACCGACTCGACGCCGTCGTCGAACGGGCTCAGGTAGCCGCCCTCGACGTTCATCGCGAAGACGTGGCGCACCGGGAACTCGTCGAGCGGCTTGTAGAGGGTGAAGCGCACCTCGGGCTTGACGAAGTGGTTCTGGCCGCCGAGGTAGCCGCCGGAGTACTCGCTCGACAGCGACAGGCGCAGGCCGCGCGTCGGCTCGAAGCGATTGTCGATCGAGTTGTACGACCACACGGGCCGGATCGACGAGCTGTCGATCTCGCGCAGCACGAAGTCCTCGGTCATCCCCTCGTCGTCGAGCAGCGTCGCCCGCTCCTCGTAGCGCGCCAGGGTGTAGGAGACGGCGAACGACTGGAAGAGGCGGAAGCTGCGACCGTAGGTCAGCGTGGCGCCCTCGCTGGTGCGCTCGAGGTCCTCGTCGCCGGCGCCGATGAAGTCGTAGTCGAGCGACTGGCTGAAGGCCTGCAGACCGATCGTCTGCGGCCGGTCGAGGAACCAGGGGATGAAGTAGCCGACGTTGTAGAGGTCCTGGCGCCGGCCACTCTGCACCGCGGCCTGCAGCGACTCGCCGCGGCCGAGGAAGTTCTGGGTGCGCACCGAGAAGGTGCCGAAGAAGCCCTCGAACTCGCTCCAGCCGCCGCCGAACTGCAGCTCGGTGCGGTCGGCCTCCTCGCCGTCGAACACCAGGTCGACCGTCTTGTCCTCGGGGTTGACGTCGATCTTCACCGGCTCTTCCTCGTTGAGCTGGAAGTAGCCGAGCTGGTTGATCTTGTAGACGCTGTTGCGCAGCGCGGCGACGTTCATCACGTAGCCCTCCTGCACGCGCAGCTCGCGGCGCAGCACCTTGTCCATGGTGCGCGTGTTGCCCTCGAACTCGATGCGCCCGACCTGGAACTGCTCGCCCTCGTCGATGTGGATGACGACGTCGGCGACGTTGTCGTCGCGCTCGCGCAGCTCCGGCTCGACGCGGGCGAACATGTAGCCGGTGTTGGCATAGAGCTCGCGCACCGACTCGAGGCCCTCGTCGATCAGGTCGGCCTTGAGCCAGGTGCCGGGCTTGTTGCGGAAGACGCGCAGCAGCGCCTGGTCGGAGTAGACCTCGTTGCCCTCGATGGTGATCTCGCCGAAGCGGTAGCGCTCGCCCTCCTCGATCGGGATGGTGAGCTGCATGCGCCGCTTGTCGCCGCGCTCGGCGACCTCGACGCCCGGCTCGCCCATCAGGACGTTCTTGTAGCCCGCCTTGCGGTACAGCTCGCGCACCTTCTCGAGGTCCTCCTCGAGCTTGGCCGGGTTGTAGATGTCCTTGCGCAGGATGCGGTTGAGGAGGTTGGTCTCCTTGGTGTTCTTCATCGCCCACTGCAGGCGCAGGTCGGAGTAGACCGTGTTGCCCTCGAAGTCGACGTCGCCGATGCGCACGCGGTCGCCCTCGTCGATGGTGAACACCGCCCGCACCTCGTTGGCGCCCACCGGCTCGAGCGCGTACTCGACCTCGGCGAAGCGGTAGCCCTTGTCGCTGTAGAGCTCGCCGATGGCGGCCTTCAGGCGCTCGAGCTCGCCGCGCGACAGCGGGCCGCCCTCGCGCACCACGATGCGCTCCTCGACGATCTTGTCGCGCACGTCGTTGCGGCTGACCTTCTTCAGGCCGACGTAGTCGATCGAGCGCAGCACCGGGCGTTCCTCGACCTCGACGAACAGCTTGACGCCGCCCTCCACCGGCTCGGCGCGCACCCGCAGGTCCTCGACGAGCTGGCGGTCCCACAGGTTCTTGATGCGCGCGTTGAGCGAGTCGAGGTCGAGCAGGCGCCCGGGCTCGAGGTCGAGGTAGTAGAGCAGCGTCTCCTCGGGCAGGTTGGCGAGGCCGGTGACCTCGATCTCGACCACCGGCTGGCCTTCGAGGTCGCTCTGCTGGGCCTGGACGGCGGCCGGCGCCAGGGCGGCCAGCACGGCGGCGAGGACCGCCGTGGCGAGCCACCGGCGCGTCCCCTGCGACGGGGGGGTCGAGATGTACCTCATGCGGTCTCGGTGTCCTCTCTGGGGTGCGGAACGGAGATCCTGCACTCTGGGCCGTATACGTCTACGCGCGCCGGGCGCCGCGCGGGACGGCATCTTATACGACAGGGGGCTCAGCGCCCCACCATCTCCTCGACGCCGGGGGCGGCGGCCACCCGCGGGTGGAAGTCGAGCTTGCCGCCGGCCACGGTGACGTCGATGCGGTCGATGTGCTCCTCGTTGCGGCGGATCAGGATCTCGGAGACGGCGTCCTGCACGTGGCGCTGGATGATGCGCCGCAGCGGCCGCGCGCCGGTCGACGGGTCCACCCCCGCCTCCTCGAGCAGCCAGTCGCGGGCGGCGTCGTCGAGCGCCACCTGCAGCCGCCGCTCGGCGAGGGTGAGGTTGACGTCGCGCATCATGATGCCGACGATGCGGCGCAGCGTCTCGCGCGACAGCGGCTTGAACACCACCACCTCGTCGAGGCGGTTGATGAACTCCGGGCTGAAGGTGCGCCGCAGGGCGCCGAGGATCTCCTCCTCGGTGCGCTGGAAGTCGATCTCGTCGTCGCCGCTCTCGCCGAAGCCCATGCGCCCGCCGCGCACCACCAGCTTCGAACCGATGTTCGAGGTCAACAGGATCAGCGTGTTGCGGAAGTCGACGTGGTTGCCGTAGGCGTCGGTCAGGGTGCCGTCTTCGAGGATCTGCAGCAGCAGGTTCGAGACGTCCGGGTGCGCCTTCTCGATCTCGTCGAAGAGGATCAGCGAGTAGGGCTGGCGGCGCACCCGCTCGGTGAGCTGGCCGCCCTCCTCGTGGCCGACGTAGCCGGGCGGCGAGCCGATCATCTTCGACACCGCGTGCTTCTCCATGTACTCGCTCATGTCGAAGCGCACCAGCGACTTCTGGCTGCCGAACAGGAACTCGGCGAGCCGCCGCGCCACCTCCGTCTTGCCGACGCCGGAGGGGCCGAGGAAGATGAACGAGCCGACCGGCCGCTGCGGGTTCGAAACACCGAGCCGCGAGCGGCGGATGGCGCGGCTGATGCCGGAGATCGCCTGGTCCTGGCCCACCACGTGCTCGCGCAGGCTGTCCTCCATGCGCAGCAGCTTCTCGGCCTCGACCGACTCCAGGGCCTTCAAGGGGATGCCGGTCCACGAGGAGATCACCTCCTCGATGTCGCGGCGGGTGACCTCGAGGTCGCCGCCGTCCTCGGCGATGCGGCGCATGCGCTCGAGGTCCTCGCGCAGCTCGATCTCGCGCTCGCGCAGGTAGACCGCCTTCTCGAACGCCTTGTCCGAGATGGCGCTCTTCATCTCCAGCACGACGTCGCGGATCTCCTGCTCGAGGCGGCGCAGGTTCTGGGTGTCGCGCACGCGGCGCAGCTTGACGCGCGCGCCGGCCTCGTCGATGACGTCGATAGCCTTGTCGGGCAGGTGGCGGTCGGTGATGTAGCGGTTGGACTGGTAGATCGCGGTGCGCAGCGCCTCGGGCTCGTAGCGCACCTTGTGGAAGCCCTCGTAGCGGTCGCGGATGCCCTCGAGGATCTCCAGCGTCTCCTCCTCGTTGGGGGCGTCGACCTGGATCGACTGGAAGCGGCGCAGCAGAGACCGGTCCTTCTCGATGTACTTGCGGTACTCCTTGAGCGTGGTGGCGCCGATGCAGGAGATCTCGCCGCGGGAGAGCGCGGGCTTCAAGATGTTGGCGGCGTCGAGCGAGCCCTCGGCGGAGCCGGCGCCGATCAGCGAGTGGATCTCGTCGATGAAGACGATCAGCTCGCGCGCCTCCTTGAGCTCCTTGAGGATGCCCTTCAAGCGCTCCTCGAACTGGCCGCGATACTTGGTGCCGGCGACGATCAACGACAGGTCGAGCGCCATGATGCGCTTGTTGGCGAGGAAGATCGGCACCTTCCCCTCGACGATGCGCTGCGCCAGGCCCTCGACGATGGCGGTCTTGCCGACGCCGGGCTCGCCGAGCAGGATCGGGTTGTTCTTGGTGCGCCGCGAGAGGATCTGGACGATGCGGTCGACCTCGGTCTCGCGGCCGATCAGCGGGTCGAAGTTGCCCTCGGCGGCGAGGGTGGTGAGGTCGCGGCCGTACTCGGTGAGGAACGGCAGCTCCTTCTTCTGCTGTGAGGCTTCGCGCTCCTTGGCGATGGTGAGCACCTCCTCGCGCACGGTGTAGAGGTCGAGGCCGTTCTGCGCCAGGATGCGCATGGCCATGCAGCCCTCCACCCGCAGCAGGCCGATGAGCAGGTGCTCCGACCCCACCGTCGAGTGCAGCATCGACTCCGCCTCGTGGGAGGCGTAGGCGAGGATCTTCTTCGACTCCTCGGACAGCGGCAGCTCGGCGGTCGAGGAGATGCGCTCCACGAACACCCGCTCGCCTTCGATCTCTCTCCGGATCTCTTCGGGCTTGACCTGGAAGCGGCGGAAGATCTCCCCCACCGTCTCCTCGCCCTCGCGCAGGATGCCGAGCAGGATGTGCTCGGACTCGATCACCCGGCTGCCCAGCTTCGACGCCTCGTAGCGGGCGAAGAAGAGAGCGCGTCGGGCCTTCTCGTTGTACTTCTCGAACATTCGCAGCGACCTCAAGTCAGGGTGCTTCGGCTCAACCCCTGAAACGGTCCGGCCGCGATCAGCATTCCGCCCGCCACCGCTCCGGACGCGCCCCCCGG
>CAZLBJ010000412.1:0-5554 GCA_964557755.1 uncultured Thermoanaerobaculia bacterium | reverse complement strand
CGGCGGCGGGCAGCGGCGGCGCCGCTGCCGGGGCGGCGGCGCCGTTGGCGGGCGTGGTGGCCGCCTCGACCGGCGGCTCGGCCGTCGCCTCGGTGCCGGCGGGCTGCTGGACGGCCTCCCCGCCCTGCGCCACCTCCGCGGCCGCCGCCTGCAGCCGCGCCGCTTCGCGCTCGACGCGGCGCTCGAGGCGGGTCAGGGCGCGGTTGCTGGCGCGCACCTGCGGCTGCAGGGTGGCGATGAACGCCGCCGCCTCCTGCCATCGCCCGAGCTCGGCCTGGCAGCCCAGCAGCGCCTGCGCCAGCGGCGCCTCGCTGCGGCTGCGCGGGCAGAGGTCGAGGTCGGCCACCGCCGTCTCGCAGGCGCCGGTCTCGACCAGGGCGAGGCCGCGGACGCAGCGCGCGGCGGCGTTGCCGGGTTCGAGATCGAGCGCCGCCGTCGCCCGCCGCACCGCCTCGGCCGGCTGCTTCGCCGCCAGGTCGAGCTCCGCCAGGGCGAGCTGCCAGCGCGGCTCGTCGGGCTGGGCGGCGGCCTTCAGCTCGAGCGCGGGGCGGTGCTCGCGCGGCGGCAGCGCCGCCAGGCGGCGCAGGAACTTCTGGTCGCCCAGGCGGCGGAAGGTCGGCGACGCGGCGAGGGTGGCCTCCGGAACCTCGGCCAGCAGCAGCGCCTCGAACGCCTCGCGGGCGCCGTCGCCGAGCTCGGCGCCGGCGTAGACGCGGAAGCGCTCCTCGACCGAGAGCAGCCGGCCGAGGGTCTCCCGCGCCGCCGCCGGCTCGCCGCCGGCGGCCTGCGCCAGGGCCAGGTAGGCGAGCCCGCGCACCAGGCGCGGCGGCTCTTCGAGCAGGCCGAAGACGGCGAGGCGCAGGTCGCGGGCGGCCTGGCCGTGGTCGCCGCGCTGGTAGGCGTAGACGCCGTCGTCGAGGAGCTGGACGTAGAACGGGTGGCTGGCCGCCTCGGCGGCGGCCGGCGGCGAGGGCGGCGCCTGGGCGGCCGCGGGGACGGCGGCGGCGGCGAGCGCGGCGGCCAGTGCGGCGGCGAGGGCGGCGCGGCGCCAGCTCACGGCGCCTCCGGCAGCGGACGGTCCTCGACCACCGCCCGCGGGTTGCCGCTGGTCAGCGTCCAGGCCGCGTCGTCGCCCCAGCGGCGGGCGATGAGGTCGCGCACGCGCGACAGCCCGGGCGGCCGGAAGCCGGTGCCGTGGGCGTCGCTGGCCACGAAGTGCACGAGGCCGGCGTCGACCATCTGCGAGGCGCGGTCCAGGGTCAGCCGCCCGTGGTCGCCGGCCAGGCTGCCGGCAGTGACCTGGAAGAGGGCGCCGGCGGCGGCGAGCTGCGCCATCAGCTCGAGGTCGCCGGCGAGGAACGGGATGTGCTCGGGGTGGGCGTAGACCGGCACCCAGCCGGCGACGCGCAGCTCGTGGGTCAGCTCCAGCGGGTCGGGCGGCATGCCGAAGCGGTTGAACTCGAGCAGCAGGTAGCGCGAGTCGGCGAGCGGCACCAGGCCGCTGCCGGGCAGGGCGTCGAGCTCGGCGAGGATCTCGCCGTCGACGCGGATCTCGGCGCCGGCGTAGAGGCGCGGTGTGCCGCCGGTCTCCGCCTCGACGGCGCGGCGCAGGGCGTCGAGCCGCGGCCGGTCCGTGTTGTCCCAGCTCTCGGTGCGCTGGTGCGGGGTGAGCACCAGCCCCTCGCAGCCGTCCTCGGCCGCGATGCGGCACATGGCGGCGGCGGTGGCCAGGTCGTCGGCGCCGTCGTCGATGCCCGGCAGCACGTGCAGGTGGATGTCGATCATGAGGAGGTCACTACGGTCTAGGCGGCGGAGCCGGCCTCGGTCTGACTGTCCTGCTCGCTCTCCGCGTAGGCGCGGTAGTAGCGGTAGTCGCTGCCGCCGCTGGCGCTGTGGGCGTTGAGCACCGCGCCCAGCACCTTGATGTCGGAGAGGGTGAGCCGGTCCATGGCGCGCACCGCGTCGCGGCGGTCGACGCGGCCCGAGCGCACGCACAGCACGACGCCGTCGGCCAAGGTGCCGGCGACGGTGGCGTCGGTGACGGCGAGGGTCGGCGGCGTGTCGACGACGACGTAGTCGAAGGCGCCGCGCAGGCGCGCCACCAGCTCGCGCATGCGCTCGGAGGAGAGCAGCTCGGAGGGGTTCGGCGGGATCGGGCCGGAGGGCAGCAGGAACAGCCCGCCGACCTCGGTGCGGTGGTAGATGCCGTCCTCGCTGCCGGTGGTCAGGTAGCTGACCAGGCCGGTGCGGTTGCTGATCCCGAACACCTTGTGCAGCCGCGGCTTGCGCAGGTCGCCGTCGATCAGCACGACGCGGCGGCCGAGCTGGGCCAGCACCACCGCCAGGTTGGTGGCGGTGGCGGTCTTGCCCTCGGACGACTCGACCGAGGTCACCGCCAGCACCTTGAGCTCCTCGGCGGACGACAGCAGCAGCGCGGTGCGCAGCGCGCGGTAGGTCTCGGAGACGGCGAGGCGGGGCCGCGTGTGCGGCAGCAGCTCGATCGACATCTTCTCCGCCGCCGGCTTCTTCTCCAACCAGCGTTTGGGCGAGGCGGCGCGCGAGCTGCGTTCGGCGTCGCCGCCGTAGGAGTAGGCGTACTGGTAGCCGTAGCCGGTGCCGCGCCCCTCGTCGGAGACGTCGGGGACCACCGCCAGCACCGGGATGCCGAGGATGCGCTCGAGCTCGTCGGCGCTCTTGATGCTGCGGTCGAGGAACTGCAGCAGCAGGCCGAGGCCGACGCCCAGCAGCAGGCCGGCGGCGAGCCCGGCGCCGAGGTCCTGGCGCAGCGACGGGTGGGTCGGGCTCGACGGCACCAGCGCCTCGTCGACGATGCGCACGTTGGACGACTTGTCCGTCTGCAGCCGCGTCGCGAAGGCGGTCTCCGACTGGCGCTTGACCAGGTCGTCGAGCAGCTCGCGGCGCGCCGTCAGCTCCATGTGCAGGTTGTTGAACTCCACCGCCTGGGCGTTCTCGCTCGACATCTGGGCGCGCTGGCCGCTGATCTCCGCCGCCAGCGCCTGCTCCTCGCGCAGCGCCGCCTGGTACTCGGCGTTGGCGCCGCGGCGCACCTTGGCGGCCTCGGCCTCGAGCTGCTGGCGCAGGTAGCTCTCGCCGCGCTCGATGCGCTCCGCCAGCTCCACCATGCCCGGCCAGTCCGACTTGTAGGTCTGCGACTGCGTCTGGTACTCGCGCTCGAGCGAGAGCTGCTCGCGCCGCAGCTCCTGCATCGTCGGCGAGTCGGCGGCCACCATCTCGGCGGGGGTGGACACCAGCTCCTGCCAGCGCGCCTGCTTCTCGATGCGGCGGCGCTTGGCGTCCATCAGGTCGTCGTTGAGCTTGCCCAGGCGCTCGAAGGCGACCTCGCCCTCCGGAGTGAAGGTGAAGGTGGTCTGGTCGCCCGAGAAGGCCGACAGGCGCTCCTCGATGTCGGCCACCTCCGCTTTCAACGTGGTCACCTGCTCGCCGAGGACGTCGGTGGCCTCGGACATCGTCTCCGAGCGGGTGCGGATGCCGAACTCGATGAACGACTCTGCGAAGGCGTTGGCGATGCGCGCCGCTTCCCCGGCCTGGTCGGAGCGGTAGGTGATGCGCACCAGTTGGGTCTCGCGGACCGGCTGCACGCTGAGCCGGGAGCGCAGGCGGTTGGCGATGCTGCCGAGCATCGCGCGGTCCTCGCCGGCGCTGCCGGCGTCGGCCCGGGCGGCGCCGCGGGCGTACTTCGGGTCCTCCATCAGCCGCAGGTCGCGCACCACCTCCTCGGCCAGGCCGCGGCTCTCCAGCAGCCGGTACTGGGTGGGGTAGAACTCGAGGTTGAAGTAGTGGTCGAGCCACGGCAGCTGGCTCGACAGCAGGCTGTTGGTGCTGCGCCGCTCGATCTGGACGATGCAGTCGGCCTCGTAGATGGGCGGCGTGACCACGAAGTGGGCCACCGCCGCGGCCAGGGCGAGCAGCACGACGAGCACCACCAGGCGCCATCGCCGGCGCAGGCCGAGCAAGTACTCGCGGGCGGTCTCCAGGAGGTTGTCCTGGTGCGCGGCGCCGCCGGCCGGGCGCGCCTGGCCGCTCTCCATCGGCGCGAAGGGATCGTCCCAGCTCAAAAGAAGGACTCCTTGACCACCAGCAGGTCGCCGTCCTCGAGCTCGAGGTCCGGGTCCTGGCCGTCGAGGATGCGGCCGTAGTGGGCCTCGATCTCCCGCATCAGCCCGTCCTCGCCGCGCCGCTTGATGCGCAGCTTCGGCGACGCCCGCTCGGTGAGGCCGCCGGCGCGGGCGATGGCGGTGAGCAGCGTCACCGGCTCGGTGCTCTCGAACTGCAGGGCGCCGGCGGCGGCGATCTCGCCCAGCAGGTAGATGGTCACCTTGCGCGTCCGCTCGACGTTGATGACGTCGTCCGGCAGCACCGGCAGGTTGACCTTCGGGTCCATGCGCTGGATCAGCTCGGCGAGCGGGATCGACACCTGGTCGGTGAGGCCGTTCGTGGCGCGCCGCTGCACGTGCACGCGCTCGCCGTGGTCGGTGGCGAGGCCGCCGGCGGCGGTGACCGCCTCGAGCAGCGTCCAGTGGCCGGGATGGCCGAGGGTGCCCGGGCTGCGCACGGCGCCGAGCACGGTGACCGTCTTCGACAGCACCTCGGTGAGCTCGACCCGCACCGTGGCGCGGTTGACGTAGTCGGCCTCCAGGCGCTGCTCGATCGCGTCCGCCAGCTCGCCGGCGGTGAGCCCCTGCGCCGGCATCGCGCCGATCACCGGCAGGGTGACGTTGCCGTCCTCGGCCACCCGCGCCTCGGTGTTGAGCTCCGGCACCTCGAAGACCTCGACCTTGACGCGGTCGCGCGGCCCCAGCCGGTAGTCGGCCGACGCCAGCGGCGCCTGGGCGGCGGCGGACACGGCCACGGCGAGGCCGGCCGCGGCGGCCAGGCCGGCGGCGAGAACGGCGAAAACGGAGCGCCGGCGGGCGCTGGGATCGGGGCTCGGCATGGTACGGGCGGTCAGCCTACGTCAGTCGTCGTCAGGTCTTCGTCAGCGCCAGACCCAGTCGCCGGTCGACAGGATGAAGCTGCTGGTGATCCGGAGGTAGTCGCGGTCGAAGCCCGGCAGGTTCGAGTCGATCTCCACCTGGTGCAAACCGGCCCGGTAGGAGAGCCATTCCCCGACCTCGTAGGTGGCCTCGGCGCCGTAGGCGGTGAGGTCGTCGCTGCGCTGCGGCGCGGCGGCCAGCGGCGCGAAGTCGGCGCTGCCCGCCTCGTAGAAGGCGCGCGCCGACAGCCGCTCGCCGAAGGGGGCGCCGACGTCGGCGCCCAGCCGCTCGTCGACGAGGTGGGACCAGTCGGCGTCGATCGCGTAGGTGAGGCTGCGGCTGCCGTAGAGGCCGAAGGTGAAGCGCCAGCCCGGGGTGAGCTCGAGGCGGAGGTCGCCGTGCGTCTCGTCCACGGGCACCAGCTCGGAGCCTGGCTCCGGCTCGAGCTCCCGGCGCACGACCGTCGCCTGCAGGCTCAGGTGGTTGCCCTCGATGGCGAGCGTCGCGAACGGCGAGGTGCCGCGGCTCGACAGGTCCCG
>CAZLBJ010000411.1:0-3300 GCA_964557755.1 uncultured Thermoanaerobaculia bacterium | reverse complement strand
GGACGTCGGAGCGGAACTCGGGGTGCATCGGGCAGGTGTACGCCGTCTCGGCGGTCCCGTGCGGGTGGTGCGGCGCAGCGGCGCCGGTCTCTCCCTCGGCGCCGGCGTGTCCGGCCATGCCTGCGCCGTGCCCCTGGTGGCCCGCCGTCGGCTCCGTCTCCTCGGCGGGCACCGGAGCCGCCGAGTCGAGCAGGCCGGAGGGGCGGGCGAGGGGGGCGGCGGCCCCGTCGGGGTTCGCCGGGTGGCACTCGGGGAGCGGCGGCAGGGTCACCTGCGTGGCGCAGCCGGCGGCGATGAATGCGGCGGCGAGGACGGCGAGGGCGGCGAACGGGCGGAGGGGTCGGATCATGGTGAGCTCCCGGGTGGGGACGGGCCGTCGGTCCGCAGCAGGCGCAGGCCGTTGGCGATGACCAGCAGAGAGGCGCCCATGTCGGCGGCGATGGCCAGCCACAGGGTGGCGACGCCGGCGAGGGCGAGGGCGAAGACCGCCGCCTTGACGCCGAGCGCGAAGGCGACGTTGGCGCGGATGACGCCCAGCGTTCGCCGCGAGTGGCGCACCAGCCAGGGCAGGCGGGAGAGGTCGTCGGCCATAAGCGCCACGTCGGCGGTCTCCAGCGCGGCGTCGCTGCCGGCGGCGCCCATGGCGATGCCGAGCGTCGAGCGGGCGAGCGCCGGCGCGTCGTTGACGCCGTCGCCGACCATCGCCACCTCGCCGTAGCGCGCCACCAGCGCCTCGACCGCCGCCACCTTGTCCTCGGGCAGCAGGCCGGCGGCGACCTCGTCGATGCCCACCGCGGCGGCGACGGCGCGGGCGGTGGCCTCGTCGTCGCCGGTGAGCAGAGCAATGTGGCCGATCCCGAGGCGGCGCAGCTCGGCCACCACCGCGGCAGCCCCGGGTCGCACCGCGTCGGCCACCGCCAGCAGGCCGCAGACGTGGTCGTCGTTGCCCACCGCCACCAACGTGCGGCCGGCGCCGGCGAGCGCTCCGAGGCGCGCGCGCACCGCCGGCGTCTCCTGCCCGCGCTCGGCGAGAAAGCGGTGCGAGCCGATCCAGTACGCCCTGCCGCCGATCGTGCCGGTGGCGCCGCGGCCGTGGAGCGCGGTCACGCCGGCGGCGGGTGAGGGCGCGACGCCGCGCTCGCGGGCGTGGGCGACGACGGCGCGCGCCACCGGGTGCTCGCTGCGCGCCTCGAGCGCCGCGGCGCGCGCCAGCAGGTCGGCCTCGGAGTGGCCGTCGAGCGGCACCACCTCGACGACGCGGAAGCGGCCCTCGGTGAGGGTGCCGGTCTTGTCGAAGGCGATCGCCCGCAGGCGCGCCGGCATCTCGACGAAGACGCCCCCCTCGATCAGCACGCCGGCGCGGGCGGCGGCGGCGAGCGAGGCGACGACGGAGACCGGCGTCGAGATGACCAGCGCGCACGGGCAGCCGATGACCAGCAGCACCAGTCCGCGGTAGAACCAGGTGCTCCAGTCGCCGGCGGCGACGAGCGGCGGCAGCAGCATGACGCCGAGCGCAAGCACGATCACTGCCGGCGTGTAGACGCGGGCGAAGCGGTCGACCCAGCGCTCGGACGGCGAGCGCCGCGCCTGCGCCGCCTCGACCAGGCGGATGATGCGCGCCAGCGTGGTGTCGCCGGCGGCGCGCGTGGCGCGCACCTCGAGCGCGCCATGGCCGTTGACGGTGCCGGCGAACACCTCGTCGCCGGGCTTCTTGGCCACCGGCACGCTCTCGCCGGTGATCGGCGCCTGGTCGACGAGCGAGATGCCGGCGGCGACCTCGCCGTCGAGCGGCAGCCGCTCGCCGGGGCGGACCACGAAGAGCTCGCCCGGCGCCACCTCCTCGGCGGGCACCTGCCTCTCCGAGCCGTCGTCTGCGAGCAGGCGGGCAGACGGTGGCGAGAGGTCGAGCAGCGCCTCGACCGCCCGCCGCGCGCGGCCGACGCTCCACGACTCGAGCAGCAGCGACAGGCCGAAGAGGAAGGCCACCGTGGCCGCCTCCAGCCACTCGCCGATGCCCACCGCGCCGGCGACCGCGACGGTCATCAGGAGGTTCATGTCCGGGCGCAGCGCGCGGGCGGCGTACCACGCTTTCGGCAGCACGAACCAGGCGCCGGCGGCGATGGCGGCCAGGTAGAGCAGGCGCGCGGGCGGCGGCACCGCGCCCTCGCCGGCGAAGGCGGCCAGGGCGCCGCCGGCGGTGGCGTGGACAGCGAAGCCGGCGGCGAGCAGCAGGCCCGAGGCGGCGACGGAGGCGGTGCGGCCGTGCCGCCGCCAGAACCCCTGCGGCGCCCGCGTCCGCGACCACCGCTCGGCGCGCATGCCGGTGCGCGCCACCGCTTGGCGCACCGCCTCGAAGCTCGGCGTCGCGGCGGCCGCCGGCTCCGGCAGCACCGTCATCTTGCCGCGCAGCACGTCGAAGGCCAGGCGCTCCTCGCCGCCGGCCAGCGGCCCGACGGCGCGCTTGAGGACCGCCACCTCCTCGGCGCAGTCGAGCCCGTGCACCTTGAGCTCGAGCGCCGTCGCCGTTCGTTCCCCTTGCCGGTCCATGGGTCTCATGCCACCTCGGTGGAGTCTGACGCGCTCGGCCGCCGATTTCCACTGTCCTCCCGAGCCACGAGCCGCCCGCCGCACCGCCGTGGTAGCTTGGCGGCGCCTTGAGCGAGACACCGAGCGACCGCCCCAGCGCCTACGCCAAGGCGGTGGACCTGCTGGCGCGCCGCGCCCACTTCGGCGCCCAGCTCCGCGACAAGCTCGCCCGCCGCGGCTACCCGCCGGAGGAGGTGGAGGCGGCGCTCGAGCGCCTGCGCCGCCACGGCTACCTCGACGACCGCGCCGCCGCCCGCGACTTCGCCGCCGGCAGGCTGGCCAAGGAGCCGCTCGGCCGCCGCCGCCTGGCCGCCGACCTCGCCCGCCGCGGCGCCCCGGAGGAGGTGGTCGCCGAGGTCCTCGACGAGCTCCTCCCGGACGACGACCGCGCCGCCGCCCGCGCCGCCGCCGAGACCTGGCTCGCCCGCCGCCGCAACCCCGACCGCGCCGCCCTCGCCCGTTTCCTCGAGCGCCGCGGCTTCTCCGCCGCCGCCATCTGGGCCGCGCTCGACGCGGTCCCCCAGCCCGAAGCCGCCGACTGAGGCAGGTCCGGAAAGGCCGGCGCCCGGGCGGGGGAAATAGCCGCCGCCGGTGGTAG
This sequence comes from uncultured Thermoanaerobaculia bacterium, assembly GCA_964557755.1. Classification (GTDB taxonomy): domain Bacteria; phylum Acidobacteriota; class Thermoanaerobaculia; order Multivoradales; family JBCCEF01; genus CAZLBJ01. Next base: position 116 of record CAZLBJ010000411.1, on the reverse strand, counting down.
AGTTTCCGATCCGTCATGCGCAGCCACGAGATCCGCGACAGCTTCACCGAGTTCTTCGCCGCCCGCGGCCACCGGCGCTTCGCCAGCGCGCCGCTGGTGCCGCACGGCGACCCGAC
>CAZLBJ010000410.1:0-4846 GCA_964557755.1 uncultured Thermoanaerobaculia bacterium | reverse complement strand
AGCAGCGACAGCAGGATCATCACCGGGCTCAGCGTCAGCTGCTTGCCGAGGATCATCGGCGTCACGAAATACCCCTCGGTGGCGGTGAGCAGGAAGTAGACCAGCGGCGGCAGCAGCATCGGGCCGACGCCGTCGAAGCTCAGCGCCGCCACCAGCGCGATCACCAGGATGCCGACGATCGCGCCCAGGTAGGGCACGAAGTTGAGCACCGTCGCCATCACCCCCCACAGCATCGGGTTGGGCATGTCCAGCAGGTACATGGCGACGCCGACGCAGACCCCGAGGCCGACGTTGATCAGCGTCACCATGGCCAGGTAGCGGGAGAGGTCGCGCTGGAGCTGGCGGGCGATGTCCACCGCCCGCTTCTTGTCCTCCAGCGTCGGCAGCACGCGGATCAGCTTGCGCAGGAAGAGGTCGCCGGAGGCGAGCAGGAAGTAGAGCAGCACGAGGACGACGGCGAAGCCGACGGTGATCTCGCTGGCGTGGCGCAGGAGCGCGGCGCTCAGGCTCTCGGACTCGACCTGCACCTGCTGCCGCGCCCTCGGCTCGCCGCCCTGCACCTCGGCCAGCTTCTCCACCTCCTGGGTGGCGCGGTTGACCCGCTCCACCGGCTCGAGCACGCGTCGCAGCTTGGCCTCGACGCGCTCGAGGCTCGACGGTGCGCGGTCGATCCACTCGGCGGCGGGCTCGACCAGGACGTAGGCCGAGCCGGCGACGGCGCCGACCAGCGCCAGCACCACCAGGCCGGCGGCCAGCGACCCCGGCACGCGCAGCCGTCCCAGAGCCGAGACCAGCGGCGACAGCAGCAGGTTCAGCAGCAGCGCCAGGACCAGCGGCAGGAAGAACGGCCGTGCGAAGTAGAGGGTGTAGAAGGAGGCGAGGACGAAGAGGCCGACGAGCGCCGCGGTCCGCGGGTCGACCGGCCGCAGGAGCTCGCGGAGGTGCGGCTTGGTCGGGCTGCCGGGGCCCGCGGCGGCGGGCCGGCCTTCGTCCCCGCTCCGGTTGGGTGTGGCCGCGGGGTCAGATGGTGCGGCCACGCGCCAGGTGCAGGATCAGGAAGACGACGAACAGGATGACGAAGATCCACAGCAGGATCTCGGCGATGCCGCCCAGGAAGGAGGCGGCGCCGGTGAAGCCCAGGACCCAGAGGATCAGGGCGGCGACGGCGAAGATGATGGCCCAGCGAAGCATGGCGGCATCTCCTCTCTCGGACCGGCTCCGCGGTGCGGGCGGGTCGCGGGAAGTTCACCGACCCAAAGAGCAAGGGACGTGCCAAGACGGGTCGGTACGCAGCTACCTGGGTATCGCTAGCGGGCGAAGACGCGGACACGGCTCCAGGCGTTGTTCATGTAGCCCTTGCAGTTCCACAGCTGGGCCGGGTCGGAGGGCTGCGTGTGGCCGGCGGCGTCCCAGGCGCGGGCGGCGATCTCGCCCGGGCCGGGCGGCAGGCTCACCTCGCCGGCGAACAGGCGCCACGACCAGCCGGCGCCGTCGCCGGGGCTACCGCCATTGCCCACACCTGCCCGGCCGTCGTCGAGCCGCGCCGTGGCCCAGGTGGCGCCGCCGTCCGCCGACAGCTCGACGCGCACCACCGGCCGGCCGCCGCCGGCGTAGGCGTAGCCGCGCACCGTCACGGTACCGGCGGCGACCTCGGCGCGGCGCCCGCCGCCGCCGGCGCTCGCCGCCGCCAGTGCCCCCTCAGGTGCCGTCGCCAGTGCCCCCTCAGGTGCCACGGGCTCGGTGATCAGGCAGCTCACCGACAGCTCGCCGAGCTCGAACCCCTGCTCGGGATCCAGCGTCTCGGCGCGCATCGCCGGCGGGTAGAGGCGGTAGGCGCGGGCCTGGAAGTAGTTGTCGGACGACGTCTCGCGCAGCTCGACCGCGGCCAGCCACTTGACGCTGCGCGCGCCGACGTAGCCCGGCACGACGGCCCGCAGCGGCGCGCCGTGGGTCGGCGGCAGCGGCTCGCCGTTCATGGTGTCGGCGAGCAGCACCTCCGGCGCCAGCGCCTTGGCGAGCGGCACCGAGCCGCCGAAGCCGAAGCGCTCGCCGCCGCGCTCGACGGCGTCGAGGCCCGTGAAGCCGGCGTGGGCGGCGCCGGCGCGCGGGCCGGCGGCGGCGAGCACGTCGGCGAGGCGCCAGCCGCCCCAGCGCGCGGTGCTCACCGGCTCGGTGTCCCACGGCAGCTCGCCGGGGATCGGCCGCACCTCGGTCAGCTCGCGGCGGCGCTGGCCGGCGCAGACCAGGGTGGAGACCACCTCGGTGCGCGCGAAGCGGGCTGCGAGGTCGGCCAGGGAGAGCTCCAGCGGACGCTCGACCAGGCCGCCGACGCGCAGCCGGAACGCCGCCGGGTCGAGGCGCGGCACCGGCGCGTGGTTGCGCACGAAGAAGTGCTCGTTCGGGGTGAGGAACGAGGCGCCCTGGACGGCCGGCGGCGGGCCGCCGTTGAACGGCTGGCGCGAGCAGACGCGCAGCTCGGCGCTCTTGTCGAGGGCGGCGCTCTCGGCGGCGGCGCTCTCGTCGCTGGCGGCGGGCGGCACGAGCGCCGCCGTGCCCGGTGCGTCCATGGCGGGGGGGTCCCTCCCGAAAAGGCGGCGCTCAGCCGCGGTAGCTCAGGCTCTTGCGGCGGCGCAGGAAGGCGCCGTCGGGCAGCGGCTCGAACACCGAGCAGTGGTCCATCTCGCCGCCATAGACGTGCACCGTCACCGACACCTGGTCGTCCAGCGCGTTGCCCAGGCTGTGGTACTCGAAGGGCGGGATGAGGGCGCCGGAGGAGCCGACGCCGGACACCGAGTGGCCCTGCTCGACGAAGCGGCAGCGCCCCTCGGCGGTCTCCTCCATCAGCTCGAGCTGGGTGACCTCCATCATCCCCTCGACGACGCCCTCGACGCACCAGATGCCGGCGTGGTCGTGCACCGGCGTCGACTGGCCCGGCCCCCAGGTCATCACCACCACGGTGAAGCCCTCTGCGTCGTCGCGGTGCAGCAGGCGGCGGGCGTAGGTGTCGGCCAGCGGCGCGAAGTAGCCGGCGTCCAGCGCCAGGCCGCCGCCGCCCAGCACCTCCATCAGGTGGCTCTGCACGCGGCGGGTGATCGCCCGCGGCTCGCCCAGCCGCACCGCCTCGCGCAGCCGCACCACCAGCTCGTCGGGAGTGGTGCGCACGGCGTGCCGGGAGTCGAGGGTGGTCATCGGGGAGGTCCTTTCGCGGCGCGGAGAGGAGGTGGTGCCGGTCGCGGCGCCAACCGGGACAAACGCGAGGCCCGAGGATAGCACCGCGGCGGCGGCGCCTCCAGTCCGCTGCCGCCGTGCCGGTAGGATCGTGCGCGGGAGGAACCGACGATGGCCAGCCGGGTGATCGACGAGAGCCGCGTGCGGGAGTTGAACGACCTGCCGGTGCGGCGGGGCGGGTACGTGCTGTACTGGATGCAGCAGAGCCAGCGGGCGGAGGACAACCACGCGCTCGAGCTCGCCGCGCAGCGCGCCAACGCGCTGCGGCTGCCGCTCGTCGTCGGCTTCGGACTCACCGGCGGCTACCCCGAGGCCAACCTGCGCCACTACCGGTTCCTGCTCGAGGGGCTGCAGGAGGTCGAGGCGTCGCTGGAGCGGCGCGACGTCCGCCTCGTGGTGCGTACCGGAGATCCCGCCGAGGTCGCCCTGGAGCTGGCGGCGGACGCCGCCCTGGTCGTCTGCGACCGCGGTTACCTGCGCCACCAGAAGGCGTGGCGCCGGCGGGTCGCGTCCGCGGCCGCGTGCCGTGTCGTCGAGGTGGAGAGCGACGCCGTGGTGCCGGTCGACGTGGTCTCCACGAAACGCGAGTACGCGGCGCGCACCCTGCGCCCGCGCCTCCACCGCCACCTCGACGACTACCTGGTCGAGCTCGCCACGACACCGGTCAGCCACGGCTCGATCGGCCTCGGTCTCGACGGCCTCGACCTCGCCGACCCCGACGCGCTGCTCGCCGGCCTCGACGTCGACCGCAGCGTGCCGCCCGTACCGCTCTTCCGCGGCGGCACGAGCACCGCCAAGCGCCTGCTGCTCGGCTTCCTCGACGACCACATGAGCGGCTACGACGACCGCCGCGACCAGCCGCAGACCGACGCCGTCTCGCACATGAGCAAGTACCTCCACTTCGGCCAGATCTCGCCGCTGTGGGTGGCGCTCCACGTCGACGGCGCGGGAGACGCGCCGGCCGGCGACCGCGCGAGCTACCTCGAGGAGCTGCTGGTGCGCCGCGAGCTGGCGATCAACTTCGTCGAGCACTCCGAAGCCGACTACGACCGCTACGAGACCCTCCCCGACTGGGCCCGGCAGACCCTCGCCGCCCACGCCGAGGACGACCGCGAGCACCTCTACACCGACGCCGAGCTCGAAGCCGCCGCGACCCACGACCCGTACTGGAACGCCGCCATGCGGGAGATGGTGCACACCGGCTACATGCACAACCACATGCGGATGTACTGGGGCAAGCAGATCCTCGCCTGGAGCGCCACGCCGGAGGAAGGCTTCGCGCGCACCCTGCACCTCAACAACCGCTGGTTCCTCGACGGCCGCGACGCCGCCAGCTTCGCCAACGTCGCCTGGTGCTACGGCCTCCACGACCGCCCCTGGCCCGAGCGCCCCGTCTTCGGCACCGTGCGCACCATGACCAGCTCCGGCCTGGAGCGCAAATGCGACCCCGGCGCCTACGTCGAGAAGGTGGAGCGCCTCATTTCACAGCTCCGATCCTCGTCGAGGGGTTGACGTTCGACCGCACGCAGCCCCGCCGGTGGCAGGGCGTGGGGTGTCGCCGGGCCGGGGGCTGGAGCGCTCGCGCGCGGGCGGTGCTGCGAGGGCCCGGCGACACCCC
>CAZLBJ010000409.1:0-7265 GCA_964557755.1 uncultured Thermoanaerobaculia bacterium | reverse complement strand
CCACCGCCGACTCGTGGTAGAAGGCCGAGATTCCGAGGATCAGCACAGGCAGGAAGGCTCCGCCGGCATCTTAGCCCGCACCCCGCCCTTCGACTGGGCTCGTCGGCCTCTTGGAAGCTGTTGACGTCGTCCCTGTCGCAGATCGGGCGGTGTGAGGGCGTGGGGCGTCGCCGGTCCGGGGGCCAGAGCGCTCGCGCGCGGGCGGTGCTGCACCGAGATCTCCGCACGGGGGCGGGGTTGGTGGGCGTGGTGGGCGGGCGGGCTGCTTCGGGAGCATGCTCCGACCGCATCCGGGGGCGAAGCGCAGCGAGCCTCCGGCGCGCCTCGCGGCGGCCCCCGGACCGGCGACGCCCCACGCCCCCCCACCACGGGCGGCCATCATCGCGACTCCGCTCAGCTGGGGGTTGACCCTCGCTGCGACCGTCCTGCCCGCCACCTACCCCACCCTTCGAGACGGCCGCTTCGCGGCCCCTCAGGGCTGCGCGGAGGTCGAAGGGCTCAGTGGATGGTCGCGTAGCGTCCGCGCGCCGTCGCCAGCAGGCCGGCCAGCGACTCCCGGTCCGGCGCCTCGGGCTCGATGTCCAGGTAGTGCACCAGGTCCTCGAGACCCGCCATGTCGCCGAGCCGCAACCGCAGCATACCCCGCTCGCGCAGCCGCACCGCGTCGTCCGGCGCCAGCAGCAGCAACCGGTCCAGCACCGAGAGGATCGCCCCCGCGTCGCCGCGCGCCTGGTGGATGGCGCGCAGATTGTTCAGCAGGCGCTGCAGCATGCAGCGGTGCGTCACCGGCCGCAGCAGGCGGGGATGGAACGGCAGGCTGCCGCAGACGCCGGCGAGGATCGTCCTGCAGTCCTCCGGGCTCACCAGACGGCCGCCGGCGAACGGATCGATCAGCAGCTCGAGGTGGCGCGCATGGCGCACCAGGAAATGCCCGGGGAAACCGACGCCCAAGAGCGGCACCCCCACCCGGCGCCCCACCTCCATCATCACCACGGCGAGCGTCAGCGGGATGCCCTGGCGGCGCTCCAGCACGCGGTCGAGATAGCTGTTGGCGGGATCGTAGAACTCCTCGCAGTCGCCGCGGAAGCCCTTCTCCTCGAAGAGGAAGGCGCGCAGGGCGTCGAGGCGGACCAGGTCCGCGCCCGGGCCGGGCGGCAGCGCCTGGAGGCGCGGCGCCAGCTCCGCGGCCAGCGCGTCGAGCTGCCCGAGGACGGCCGCCACGTCGAGGCCGGGGTTGTCCTCGGCGCTGATCCACAGCGCCCCCTCGGCGAGGTCCACCTGCCCGTCGGGCCGCGACGCCAGGATGGCGAAGCGGCGGCGCGCGCCCTCGCGCACGGCGCGCTCGGCGGTCGTGCGCGCCTCGGACGAGGACGTAGGGATGGCGTGGCTCTCGGGCATGGCGGATCGGCCGCGGCGGCGGGTGTCGGTGTCACCCCAGCCAACTATGCCGCGGGGCCAGATATTTCAGCCGCCGCCCGCTTGCGGCGGCCGACCGCCGAGCCGTAACATCCGCCGCAGCCACCGCGCCACAGCACCGTCGCCGGCCGCGCCGGCGGCCCTCCAACGGGTCCGGGTCCAGGGGGACACGCATGTTCATACCGATCACCCACGAGCGCACCAGCGTCGGCCGGCTGCCGTGGGTCAGCTTCGGCGTCGTCGCCCTCTGCCTCGCGGTCTTCGCCTGGGTGCAGATGCGATCGGACGACGTCGAGGCGAGCGGGCAGGCGTTCGGCCAGGCCTTCGTCTACTTCATCGAGCACCCGTACCTCGACGCCGACCCGCGCCTGGTGTCGGCTGCGGGGGTCGAGCAGGTGCGCCGCCAGCTCGGCGACGAGCCGCCCGCCGCCGCCGTGCCCGAGCTCCACCAGCGCGAGCTCGACCGCCTCACCGCCGCGTGGCTGGCGAGCCTCGAGGACAACCCGCTGTGGCGCCTCGGCATGGTGCCCGACGAGGTCCGCCCCTTCGGCACCGTCGCCTACATGTTCACCCACGGCGGCTGGCTCCACCTGCTCGGCAACCTGCTGTTCTTCTACCTCACGGCGCCCTTCGTCGAGGACCGCTTCGGCCACCTGGGGTTCGCCGTCTTCTACCTCGCCGCCGGCGTCGTCGCCGGCTTCGCGCACTGCCTCCACTACCCGCACCTGCACGTGCCGCTGGTCGGCGCCTCGGGCGCCATCTCCGCCACCATGGGCGCCTTCGTCGTCCTCTTCGGCCGCACCAGGATCCGCATCCTCACCTTCATCCTGCTCATCCCCAAGACCTTCGAGGCGCCGGCCTGGGCGGTCTTCCCGCTGTGGTTCCTCACCGACCTGGTGCTGGCCGTGCAGGGCAGCCAGGCCGATCCCGCCGGCCTGCTGTCGAGCACCGCCTACTGGGCGCACGTCGGCGGTTTCGTGGTCGGCCTGGGAGTGGCCTTCGTCTTCGTGCTGGTGTCGCGGCCACAGGAGGACGTCGAGGTGCCGGCGACGGTCGACGCGGTGCCGGCGGCGGTGGCGCTGGCGCGCTCGGCGCGCATCCACGGGCGCATGGAGGAGGCCTGGCGGCTGCTGCGCGACCAGGCCCGCACGACCCCGGACGACCCTGCCGTGGTCGCCGCCCTGTGGCAGCTGGCGGTCGAGACGGGCCGCGTCGAGGCGGTGGCGCCGCTGGTCGGCAGGAGGGTGCGGGCCGCTCTGCGCGAGGGCGAGCCGGAGGAGGCCTGGGGGCTGTGGCAGGAGCTCGACGCGCACGCACCCGCCGCCGCCCGCCGTCCCGACCTCGCCGTCGCCATCGCCGAGGCGCTGCCCACCCTCGGCCGGCGGGCCGAGGGGGAGGCGCTGCTGCGCGAGGCGGTCGCCGGCCTCGGACCGGACACCCCGATCGGCGTGCTGCTCAAGCTCTTCCGCCTCACCGGCGGCGCCGACGTCGAGCTGCGCCGCCGGGTGGCGGCGGCGGTGCTCACCCATCCGCAGACGCCGCCGGACCTGCTGCGCCAGGTCGAGGGCGAGCTGATCGTGCCCGGGTAGCGGGCGCCGCCTCGGTGTAGACTGGTCGCCGCTCCCGCAACTTCAGAACTCTAGCGACCCTGCGGAGGGGCTCATGCTGGATGCCTGGTGGAACTCCCTGGGAACGGCGCTCCAGGTGTTTTACGGAGTCGCCATCGCCACCACCTTCCTGCTGCTGCTGCAGCTCCTGCTGGCGATGATCGGCTTCGACGGCGACGCCGACGTCGACACCGACATGGGCGTCGACGTCCACGACGCCGGCCTGTCGATCCTCTCGGTGCGCTCGGTCACCGCCTTCTTCGCCGGCTTCGGCTGGGGCGGCGTGGTGGCCATCCGGCAGGGGGCGTCGGTGCCGATGGCCACCTTCGTCGCCGTCGTCAGCGGCAGCCTGCTGATGGCGGCGGTGGTGGCGCTGATGCGCGGCCTCTACGCCATGCGCGCCTCCGGCAACGTCGACTACAAGAACGCCATCGGCGCCGTCGGCACCGTCTACCTGCCGATCCCGCCCGCCATGGAGGGCCCGGGGCAGGTGGAGGTGCTGGTGCAGGGGCGCCTGGCGGTGGTGCAGGCCTTCACCCGCGCCGCCCGCCGCCTGCCCAACCGCGAGCGCGTGCGGGTGGTCGACACCCTCGACCCCACGACGCTGATCGTCGAGCCGCTCACCCACGACCTGGCTGCGAGCTCCTCAGCCGCCGTACCGCCGGCCGGCGCCGGCACCACCTAGGAGAGTCGAAATGGAAATCATCGCCATCCTCGTTGGCGTCCTGGTGCTGTTCGGCACCGTCATCGTCCTCGCCAAGCGCTACAAGCGCTGCCCGTCGGACCGCATCCTGGTGGTCTACGGCAAGGTGGCCAAGGGGAGCGACGGCGCCGGCAAGTCGGCCGCCTGCTACCACGGCGGCGCCGCCTTCATCTGGCCGCTGCTGCAGGACTACGCCTTCCTCGAGCTGACGCCGATGACCATCGACATCAAGCTCGAGGGCGCGCTGTCGCTGCAGAACATCCGCGTCAACACGCCGTCGACCTTCACCGTCGGCATCTCGACCGAGCCCGGGGTGATGGAGAACGCCGCGGAGCGCGTGCTCGGCCTCGACATGAAGCAGATCGCCGAGCTCGCCCGCGACATCATCTTCGGCCAGATGCGCGTCGTCCTCGCCACCATGCCGATCGAGGAGATCAACGCCGACCGCGACAAGTTGATCGAGAACATCTTCTCCGGCGTCGAGGGCGAGCTGCGCAAGGTCGGCCTGCGGCTGATCAACGTCAACATCCAGGACATCACCGACGAGTCCGGCTACATCGACGCGCTCGGCAAGGAGGCCGCGGCGCGGGCGATCAACGAGGCGCGGGTGAAGGTGGCCGAAAAGGAGCGCGACGGCTCGATCGGCGCCGCCAACGCCGAGCGCGACCAGCGCATCCAGGTGGCCACCGCGGGGGCGACGGCGGTCGAGGGCGAAAACGAGGCGGCCGTCACGGTGGCCAAGTCCCACGCCAGGCGCCGCGAGCAGGAGGCCGAAGCGGAGCGCGCCGCCATCGCCGCCGAGAAGGTGAAGTCGGCGCAGGCGCTGGAGGAGGCCTACAAGGCCGAGGAGCTGTCCGAGCGCCAGCGCGCAGCCCGCGAGGAGGCGACGCAGCACGCCAACATCGTGGTGCCGGCGGAGATCGAGAAGCGGCGCATCGAGACCATCGCCGAGGCCGATGCGGAGCGCACCCGGCGCCTCAAGAAGGGCGAGGCGGACGGCCTGCGGTCGGTGATGGAAGCCGAGGCCGCCGGTCTCGAGGCGGTGCTCTCCCGCAAGGCCATCGGCTTCGGCCGCGTGGTCGAGGCGGCCCGCGGCCTGCCGGAGCTCGCCGCCCTGCTGCTGGTGGTCGAGCAGCTCCCCAAGCTGGTCGAGGAGCAGGTCAAGGCGATCTCCAACCTCAAGATCGACCAGGTGACGGTGTGGGAGGGCGGCCGCGGCGGCGGCAACGGCGACGGCACGGGCAAGACGGCGACGGCGGACTTCCTCTCCGGCCTGGTCGGCTCGCTGCCGCCGCTCCACGAGCTCACCCGCAACGTCGGCATCGAGCTGCCCGAGGACCTGGGGCGCATGCGCCGCGACACCACGCCGCCGGCGGGCGGCGCCGGCGGCGCGGTCGGCGGCGGCAGCGGTTCAGCGGGTGGTGGCCGCGAGTCGCGCGGCTCGCTGGCGACGAAGGGCGCGGAGGGAGAGCGCGGCGCCGGCGGCGCGGCGCCCGAGCGGCGGCCGCGCGAGGCCGGCGGGCGCGGCGGCAACGGCGGCGACGACGCCGCGGAGGACGCACCCGAACCTCCGCCCGCCGCCGCGGCGAAGCCGGCCCGGAGCGAGCAGGACCGCGGCGGTGCGACGGCGGATCGTGAGGCGGCGAAGCCGGTCGCCGAGCCCGCGGCCGCTCCGGCGGCGGCAGCCCGCGAGGCGCTGCGCGAGGCGGAGTCGACCGACGGCGGCGAGGCGGAGAGCCGCGCTGCGGAGACCGGAGAGCCGGGGCGCGGCACGGCGAAGAGCGGCCCCGGCGAGCCCGCCGCGCCGCCACCGGCGCCCGACTCCGCCAATGCCCGCGGCCGCATCCGCTCGCTGCTGGCGGCGGCGCCGGCCATCCTCAAGCAGATGGACCGCGACCGCGACGGGCGCATCGGCCGCAAGGAGGTCGAGCAGGCGGTCGACGCCGCCTTCGCCTGGGCGCGCGACGCCGGCAGCCAGGCGGCGGTGTGGTACTACGTCGCCGACGGCAAGCCGGTGGGGCCGACGAGCTGGTCGAAGCTGCAGCGGCTGGGCGAGGGGCAGCCGGAACTGCCGGTCAACCTCTCCGGCGCCCCGATCTGGCTGCCGTACGCCGCGGTGGCCGACGCCGCCGGCCTGCTGCGCCGCCGGGCTTAGCGACCACCGCCGGCGAGGTGGCCGAACACCTCGTCGACCTGGCGGTAGCCGCTGCGCATCAGGAAGGTGTTGTGACGGCCGTAGGACTTGATGCCGAGGACGAAGAAGCCCGGCTCGGGGTTGAGCAGCGTCTCGACGCCGTGGCCGGTCTGCTCGAGGCAGTCGCCGGCGCCGGCGCCGAGCAGCGCCGCCGACAGCTTCATCGGCCCCTCGGTGGCGTAGCAGGTGTGCACCTGGAGCTGGCGGTAGAGGTCGAGGTCGCCGACGTAGCCCGCGAGCGCCAGCACGCGGTCGGCCGCCACCTCGCGGGCGCCGCCGTCCGCCGTGCGCACCGTGGCCCGTACGCCTCGTCCCTCGGCGCCCGGCGCCAGCAGCTCGACGCTGCCACGGAGCGCCTCCACCGCCGGCGAAGCGCCGCCGTAGAGGGCGCGCGCCTCGTCGCGCAGGCGGCCGCGCTCGGCCAGCTCGTCCGCCTCCGGTCCCCACGCCGGCTCCTCGCGCAGCAGCCAGACGACGCGGCCGCCGCCGTTGCCAGCCTCGCCCGCCAGCCGCGCCAGGTCGCGCGCCGCCGTCCACGCCGAGTGGCCGCCGCCGGCGAGGAGCACCGTCTTGCCCGCCCAGCCGACGGCGTCGCGCTCGAGGTCCGGCAGGTGGCGCACCACCGCATCGCCGAGGGCGCGCTCGCCGGGAGCCGGCACGCCGCCGTCGCCCAACCACGCCGGCTGCCCGTAGGTGCCGGTGCAGTCGATCACCACGTCCGCCTCCTCGCAGCGCTCGGCGCCGTCCTCCTCGACGAGCAGCCGGAACGGCCGCCGCGCCCGCTCCTCGCTGGCGATCTCCTCGTGCTTGAGCAGGCCGCGGCGGCCGACGGCGGCGACGCGGGCGCCGAGCCGCAGGTGCGGCCGCAGCAGGTCGCCGAGCGGCGCGAGGACGCGCCGGCACAGCTCGTCGCCGGTCGGGCACCCGTCGCCGCCGGGCACCTCCAAGCCGGCGCCGGCCAGCGCCCGCTCCATGCGCGGCGAGAGGTCCAGGCTCCACGGCGAGAACAGGCGCACGTGCCCCCAGCGGCGCACGTGCTCGCCGACGCCGCCGCCCTGCTCGTAGATGGTGAACGGCCAGCCCGCCTCGGCGGCGGCGAGGGCGGCGTCGAGCCCCACCGGGCCGGCGCCGAGGATGGCGATCCTGGATGCGCTCATGGCGTCTGCTCCTCGTCTCCCGGCGACCAGGAGAGCGACAGGCCGACGCCGCGGCCCGGCGCCGGCACCGCCAGCTCGTCGGCGCTCGGGAAGTAGGTGTGGTCCGTCAGGTTGGTGCCGCGCAGCGTCAGGCCGAGGCGCGGCGAGACCTGCCAGGTGGCCGCCGCGTCGAGCAGGAAGGCGCCGCC
>CAZLBJ010000408.1:0-3794 GCA_964557755.1 uncultured Thermoanaerobaculia bacterium | reverse complement strand
CGCCCCCCGCCGGCCCGTCCTCCAGCGGCACCACCCGCCGCGGCCGGCGGGCGTGGTTCAAGAAGGTGGTGTAGGCGATGCGGTAGAGCCAGGTGGAGAAGCGGGCGCGGCCGTCGAAACCGCCGAGCGCGCCCCAGGCCTTGCGGTAGGCGTCCTGGGTGAGGTCGGCGGCGAGCTCGGCGTCGCCGCCGGTCAAGCGGAACAGCGCGGCATAGACCTGGCGCCAGGTGGCTTCCACCAGCGCCTCGGCGGCGAGGCGGTCGCGGCGGCGGCGCTCCTCGCCCCGGCCGGCCTCCTCGCCGCGGCCGCGGCGCAGGGCCGCCAGCAGGCGCTTCTCGTCGCGGCCCCGCCCGCTCATCGGCGGCCCCCCCGTGCGTTCGGTCGTGGCGATCCCCTCGAGCGTCGTCATGGTATCCGGTTGGACACGCGAGGCGCCGCGGACGCAACCGGAACGCACCCTGCAACAATAGGGGCATCATGAACACACTCCGGGTCGCCAGCCTGCAGTACTACATCCGCCCCGTCGACAGCTTCGAGCAGTTCCGCGACCAGGTCGTCTCGCTGGTCGAGACCGCTGCCGACTACAAGAGCCGGCTGATCGTCTTCCCCGAGTACTTCACCTGCCAGCTCCTCACCCTCGGCGACACCAAGCAGCCGATCACCGAGCAGGTGCGGCGGCTCTCCGACCAGGTGCCGCGCTACCGCGACCTGCTCTCCGGCCTGGCGCAGCAGCGCGGCGTCTACATCGTCGGCGGCTCGATCCCGGTGGCCGGCGACGGCGAAAGCCTGTACAACGTGTGCCACGTCTTCTCGCCGCGCGGCGAGGTGGGCACGCAGGCGAAGCTGCACATGACACGCTGGGAGAGCGAGGAGTGGCTGGTGTCGCCGGGCGAGCGGCTGCGCATCTTCGACACCGACTGGGGGAAGATGGCGGTGGCCATCTGCTACGACGTCGAGTTCCCGGAGCTCGCCCGGGTGGCGGCGCGCCAGGGGGCCGAGGTGCTGGTGGTGCCGAGCTGCACCGACGACCGCCACGGCTACCTGCGGGTTCGCTACTGCGCCCAGGCGCGTTGCATCGAGAACCAGATGTACGTCGTCCACTCGTGCACCGTCGGCTCGCTGCCGATGGTACCGGCGGTGTCGCTCAACTACGGGCAGGCGAGCATCCTGACGCCCTCGGACTTCGCCTTCTCGCGCGACGGCATCCTCGCCGAGGGCGTGCCCAACCAGGAGTCGATGGTGATCGGCGACCTCGACCTCGAGCTGGTGCGCGACAGCCGCGAGCGCGGCACCGTGCTGCCGCTGCGCGACAGCCAGCGCACCTCCGAGGTCATCGCCCACACGGACGAAGTGACCTTGTGAGCCGCGGCCGGGTCCACGTGCGCACCACCGAGCCCCGGGACGTCCCGGGCATCATCGAGGTGTGCAGCCGCGTCTACCCGAGCAACCTGCCCTACGGCCGCGACCAGCTCGAGAGCCACCTCGAGGTGTTCCCGGAGGGGCAGCTCACGGCGGTGGAGACGGCGGCGGACGGGGCCGACGAGGGCGAGGGCGGCGGCGAGCGGGTGGTGGGGATGGCGGCCAGCCTGATCGTGCTGTGGGACGACTACGACTTCGAGCTCGGCTGGCGCGACTTCACGGCCGGCGGCTACTTCACCAACCACGACCCGTCCGGCCGCACCCTCTACGGCGCCGAGGTGATGGTCGACCCGCGGGTGCAGGGGCGCGGCGTCGGCAGCCTGCTCTACCGCGAGCGCCACGAGATGCTGCGCCGCCTCGGCCTCAAGCGCATCCGCGCCGGCGCCCGCCTGCGCGGCTTCCACGCCTACGCCGGCCACATGGAGGCCGACGAGTACGTCGCCCGCGTCGTCCTCGGCGAGATCCGCGATCCCACCCTCACCTTCCAGCTCCACCGCGGCTTCAACGTCGTGGCGGTGACCTCCGGCTACCTCGCCAACGACCCCGAGAGCCTGGGCTGGGCGGCGCTGATCGAGATGCTGAACCCGGAGGTGGCGACGGAGGAGGAGCTGGCGAGGTCGAAGGCGCGGTTCGGGACCGCAGCGCCGAAGCCGCCGTGAACCTCCCGCGTGCTTCCTCGACTGAGAGGATCGGAGGCGGCACATGGAAGAACCCACTCGACGTCACGACACGGACCGCGGGCGGCTGGAGACGGAGCTGCTGGTGGCGCGGTGCCAGCTCGGGGAGCCGCGGGGCTTCGACGACCTGGTGGCGCGCTGGCACGAGCCGCTGTGGCGGTACGTGCTCGGCATGACCGGCGATCCGGCGGCGGCCGAGGAGGTCCTGCAGGAGGGCTGGCTGCGCATCCTGCGCGGCATCGGCCGCCTGCGGGAGCCGGCGCGGCTGCGCCCGTGGCTCTACTCGATCGTGCGGCGGACGTTCGCCGACCGCTACCGGCGCCTCGCCGAGCGGGTGCGGAACCTGGAGGACGAGGTGGCGCCTCCGGCTTAGTGTTATACTTCTTACGTTCAAAGTATAACGATCCGGAAACGTGACCATGACCAAGACCCGTCCTGCCGCCACCGGCACCGCCGTCGTCTCCGCAAAGGGGTGGATCGTCATCCCGGCCGCGTTGCGCCGCCGCTACGCCATCGAGCCCGGCCAGGAGATCCGCATCGTCGACTACGGGGGGGTGCTCAGCCTGGTGCCGGCGCTCCGCGACCCGATCGACGGGGGGCGGGGAGTGCTGCGGACGGAGGACGGTCCTCCGTTGACCGAAGCGCTGCTGGCTGAACGGCGCCGCGAGAAAGAGCGTGAGGAGCGCTGAGCGCTTCGTGCTCGACTCGTACGCCCTGCTGGCGTACCTGGAGGATGAGCCCGGCGCGGCGGCGGTGCGCGGCATCCTGGCGGCCTGTTCGACCGAGGAGGCCACGGCCTGGCTGTCGGTGGTAAACCTCGGCGAGGTGCTCTACATCACCGAGCGGGAGCAAGGGCTGCCGGCCGCCCACAAGGCGGTCGCCGCCATCGACCAGCTCCCCTTGCGTGTAGCCGTGGCGGACCGGGCGCGCACCTTCGCCGCCGCCCACGTCAAGGCCCGTCACCCCCTCTCGTTCGCCGACGCCTTCGCCGTCGCGCTGGCGCAGGAGGTCGAGGGCTCCGTCGTCACCGGCGACCCGGAGCTCGAGGCCGTGGAGGGCCTCGTGGCGGTCCGCTGGATCGGGGAGCGAGACCGGAGCCGGTCTTGACGCAGCCGGACGGCCTCGCCGGCCGAGCCGGATCCGCTACGGGAGCTCGTCGCCCGTGGTCGGCCGCTGGGGGCCGCCCCCGCCGCCCGGCGTCGTCGGCGTGTCCGGGCGGCCGCCGCCGGGGGTCTCGGTGACCGGCGGCTTCAGCTCCTTCTCGATCTCCTCCTTCATGGCGCGGATCTCGTTGAGCACCTCCGCCGAGGCCTCGTAGGACGTCGCCGCCCGGCCCAGCGCCTCGGCGATCGCCTTGCGCGCGTCCCGCGTCGCCTTGAGCTTCTCCGCCGCGGCCCGCTTCTCGGCGGCGCGGCGGTCGGCGGCGGCCTTCTTGCGCGCCGCGTCGAGGTCCGCCTGCGCCGAATCGTCCGCCGCCTTGCGGTCGGCGTCGGCGTCGCGCTGCGCCTGGTCGTTCGCCGCCTGGGCGTTGCGCAGCTTCTCCTCCGCCGCCGCCCGCGCCTTCTCGTCGGCGGCCTCGGCGGCGGCGCGCGCCGTGGCGGCCCACCCCGCGGCGGCGGCCGCCCCCGTGTCGCGCACCGCCATCGTCTACACCACGGCGGCCCCCCCCGCGGCGGGGCGGGCCCCCCCCCCCACCCC
>CAZLBJ010000407.1:0-5894 GCA_964557755.1 uncultured Thermoanaerobaculia bacterium | reverse complement strand
GCGTCGCCGACGCCGCGGGGACCAACGCGGCGGAGACGGTGACCGAGGCGGCGCGCGCAGCGCTGCACCGCCACGGTGCCCGGCTGGTCGCTCCGAGCCGCGTCGCCGAGGTGCTGAGGCAGCGGCGCTGGAACGGCTGGGGCGGCGTCGACGACGCTTCGCGCGCCGCGCTGGCGGCGCAGCTCGGCGCCCGCTGGCTGCTCACCGGCGCGGTCGAGGCCTACGACGTCGAAGGCGGCGCCGGCGAGCCCGAGCCGCGGGTGGCGGTGGCGCTGCGGCTGCTCGACGCAGAGACGGGCGGCATCGCATGGATGGACGGCCGCGAGGCCGGCGGCTGGGACGGCCAGGGGCCGTTCCACACCGGCCGCACGTACAGCCGCGGCGATCTCGCCGAAGAGCTGGTGACGACGATGGTACGGCGCTTCCTGCGCCAACACGGACGAAGCCGCTGACACCAAGGACGGCATCATGAAGAAGCTCACACTCTGGTTCGCTCTCGCCCTCACCCTGGCCCTGCTGGCGCTCTCGACCGCCGCCCTGGCCGACACGGCCGCCGCCGCGGCGACCGAGACCGCGGAGGCCGGCGTCCTCGCCCGCGTCAACGGCGAGCCGGTGTACGTCGAGGACCTCGAGCGGCAGCTCAAGAAGCTCCACGAGCAGGCCGCGCCGGGGCAGCGCCCCGACTTCGACCCGGCGCGCCTGGTCGACCGCCTGGTCCACGACGCGCTGCTCGCCCAGGAGGCGCGCTCGCTCGGCTTCGCCGACGAGGAGCCGATCGCCGGCAAGGTGGCGGAGCTGCGCCGCGAGCTGGCCGTGAAGCGCCTCCGGCAGGTGGAGCTGACGCGCGGCGTCGAGCCCTCCGACGACGAGGTGCGCGCACGCGTCGAGCACGACTTCCGGCGCGTCACCCTGCGCGTCCTCACCACCCACGAGCGGGCCGAAGCCGAGGCCGCCCTCGAGCGCCTGCGCGGCGGCGCCGACTTCGCCGAGCTGGTGGCGGAGCTCTCCGTCGACCCCTACAAGCTGCACGGCGGCCTGGTGGCGGACCTCGCCCGCGCCGACCTCCAGACGGAGATCGCCGACGCCGCGTTCGCCGCCGCGCCCGGCGAGCTGGTGGGCCCCGTCCGCACCTCGATCGGCTGGTCGGTGATCCGCCCCGAGTCCTTCCGCGACGCCGACCCGGCGCGTCTCGAGGAGCGCCGCGTCGAGGCGGCGCAGGTACTGCGCTACCAGCGCGCCCGCCAGCTCGAGGCGGAGCTGCGGCAGGCGCTGCGCGAGGAGCACCCGGTGGCGGTCGACGCCGAGGTCCTCGCCGCCGTCGAGGCCGAGCGCCAGGACGACGGCCGCCTGCTGCCGCGGGTGGCCGACCCCGCGGCGGTGTTGGCCACCGCCGGCTCCCAGCGCCTCACCGCCGGCGAGCTGCAGAAGGCGCTCGCCTGGCGCTGGAAGGGGATCCGCAACGAGGAGGCGGCGCGCGCCGCCCTGCCGCTGGTCCTCGACGACCTGGTCGGCGAGCGCCTGATGGTCGCCGAGGCGCTGGCCCGCGGCTACGACCGCGACCCGGCGGTGGCGCGCAACGCCGCCGCCTACGAGGCGTCGCTCCTCGTCGACCGTTACCTCGCCGAGGTGCTCGGGCCGCAGGTCGAGGTCGACCGTGCCGCCATGGAGGCCTACTACCAGGAGCACCTGGCGGGCTTCCGGCGGCCGCCGCGCGTCCACGTCGGCCAGATCACGGTGGCGACCGAGGACGAGGCGAAGCGGCTCGCCGAGCAGGTGCGCGGCGGCGCCGACTTCGCATGGCTCGCCCGCCGCCACTCGATCGACCGCTTCAAAGACGCCGGCGGCGAGCGCGGCTGGATGTACCCGGTGCCCGAGGTCGACGCGCTGTCCGACGAGCTGCTGGCGGCCGCGGTGGGCGACGTGCTCACCCCGTTCGGCGCTCCCGGCAACTGGACGCTGTTGCGCGTCAACGCGCGCGAGGAGCAGGAGCCGTACCCGTTCGAGGAGGTCTCCGGCAACGTGCGCTCGGCGCTGTTCCGCGAGCGCTTCCAGGCGTACGTCGGCGAGGTCCTCGCCAAGCTGCGCAGCCGCTCGGAGATCGAGGTCGACGCGGCGGCGCTCGAGGCGCTGCGGGTGACCGGCAGCCGCGAGGCGGCCGAGGCCGGGGAGCAAGGCGGCGGACACGGCGCCGGCCAAGGCGCCGGCGGTCACGGCGGAAGCCACTAGGGAAAGGACGCGAGGGGAGGCCGTATGAGAACCCGCAGCATCATCATCGTCCTGGCGGCCGCGGCGGCGTTCGCGCTGCTCGCGGTCCTGGCGTCGGCGCCGGCCGAGGCGCAGCTCAAGCGCGGCTCGCGCTTCGAGCAGGGCGGCAACTGCACCGAGTGCCACGCCGACGTCGGCCAGGGCAACGAGGTCGTGCATGCGCCGATGGCGCAGGAGAGCTGCACCGCCTGCCACAAACCGCACGGCCTGGTCGGCGCCTTGCGCCTGCAGCAGCCGGAGCCCGCGCTGTGCCTGAGCTGCCACGCCGAGGCCGACCTGGCGCTCGACGCGGAGCATCGCCACCCCGGCGTCGAGACCTGCTCGAGTTGCCACGACCCGCACGGCTCCGACCACCCGGCGATCCTCACCGCGCCGGAGCGCGAGCTGTGCGGCGCCTGCCACTCCGGGCCGTCCTTCGATGCCGCGGTCGTCCACGCACCGGCGGCCGACGGCTGCACCACCTGCCATCAGCCGCACGGCGCGCCGCGCCCGGCGCTGCTGGCGGTCGACAAGGCCGAGCTGTGCGGCCAGTGCCACGACGGCGGCGGCGGCTTCGCGGCGGATCATGGCGGATCCTCGGTGGCCGGCGCCGACTGCGCCACCTGCCACCAGCCGCACGCCGCGCCGCGCGAGGACCTGATGCTCGCCTCCGCCCACCCGGTGATGGACTGCACGAGCTGCCACCAGGAGCCCGCCCCTGGGTTGGAAGGCGGCACCGCGCTGGCAGCCCCCGCCGGCGGCGCCGAGGTCTGCCTGTCTTGCCACGAGACACCCGAGCGCACCGGCGGCGGCTCGCTGCACCCGCCGGCCGCCGCCGGCGCCTGCCTCGACTGCCACCGGCCGCACGTTTCGGCCGAGGCGCCGCTGCTCGTCGCCGCCCAGGCCGAGCTGTGCACCACCTGCCACGCGGCGACCGGCGAGCGCCTGGCGGCGCCCCACGCCCATCCGGTGGCGGGCGATTGCACGAGCTGCCACGCCGGCCACCGGAGCGAGCACGCGAACCTGCTGGTGGCCGAGGGCCGCGCGCTGTGCGTCACCTGCCACGACGACCCGGCGGCGAGCGGCGCCGCGGTGGTGCACATGCCGGCCGCCGGCGACTGCGCGAGCTGCCACGAGCCGCACGGCACCGGCCGTCCGGCGATGCTGACGGCGAGCCAGGACCAGCTCTGCGGCGAGTGCCACGCCGGCATCGGCGGCCGCTCCGGCCTGCCGGTGGTGCACGCGCCGGTGGCCAGCGGCGACTGCGCCTCGTGCCACGAGCCGCACGCCGGCGGCGCCCGCCTGCTGCGCGCCCAGGGCGAGGCGCTGTGCGCCACCTGCCACCAGCCGATGATGGAAGCGGCGCGCTCGCAGCCGCAGCACGCCCCCTTCGAGGGCGGCGACTGCGCCACCTGCCATCAGCCGCACGCCGCCTCCCACGCCGCGCTGCTGCCGGCGCCGGCGGAGCAGGTGTGCGGCAGCTGCCACGACGTCGCCACCGCGGCGCCGGCCGGCGGCTCGGCCCACCGGCCGGTGGCCGACGGCGACTGCGTGAGCTGCCACCAGCCGCACGCGTCGCCGAACCAGCCGTTCCTGCGCGCCCCGATGCGCCAGCTCTGCGCCACCTGCCACACCGAGGTCGAGGCGCAGCTCGCGGCGGAGAACCCGCACGGGCCGGCGGTCGAGCCGGACGGCTGCTCCACCTGCCACGGGCCGCACGTGACGCGCAACCCCGACCTGCTGCTCGAGCCGGTGGCCGACACCTGCCAGCGTTGCCACGACGGCGGCTCGTGGGAGTTCGCCGGCCAGCACCTGGGGCTCACCGCCGCCGGCCTCGATTGCGGGAGCTGCCACGACCCGCACGCCTCGCAGACCGCCGGCATGCTGCTGCCCAAGGTGCACGAGCCGTTCGCGTCGGGCGACTGCACGACGTGCCACCAGGAATCCCCAACTCCGAGCCCGAACCCGGGTGGAGGTGTGCGATGACCCCGCGCCACGACGTTCCGGTGCGACTGCTGTGGGTGGCGGCGGGGCTGCTCCTCGCCGCCGTCCTCTCGACGTCCCTCTCCGGGACCTCCTTCGCCGACCTGCCGGCGGGCATGCGCGTCGACCAGCAGGAGGTGTGCGGCGCATGCCACGACCTCTCCGACGCCCTGGGCGCCCGGGTGACGCACCAGCCGGCGGCGGCGGGGGAGTGCTCCGCCTGCCACAACCCGCACGTGTCGCGCTTCGACGCCCTGCTGCGCGAGCGCCCCGGGCCGCTGTGCGGCGAGTGCCACGCCGAGGTGGCGGCGGAGCTCGCCGCGCCGGTGGTCCACCGGCCGGTGGCCGAGGGGCGCTGCGCCGAGTGCCACGAGCCGCACGGCTCGGCCCATGACGGCCTGCTGCGCGCGTCGGGCAAAGACCTCTGCGTCACCTGCCACGCGCCGGTGGGCGAGTGGGCCGAGCGGCCGGTGCAGCACGTGCCGTTCGCGCAGGGGAACTGCGACGCCTGCCACCAGCCGCACGCCGGCCAGGCTCCCGGCCTGCTGGCCGCCGCCGGCGCCGGCGTCTGCACCAGCTGCCATTCGACCGGCGGCTCGTTCCGCGCCGCCCACTCGGGCTACCCGGTGGAGACCGCGGAGTGCCAGCAGTGCCACGACCCGCACGCCTCGGAGCGCCGCGGCCTGTTCCGCGCCTCGCTGCACGCGCCGTTCGCCGACGGCGACTGCGGCACCTGCCACGCGCAGCCGGGCGCCGCCGACCCCTTCGCCACCGTCCTGCCGCGGGACGAGCTGTGCGCCACCTGCCACGAGGACGCGGTGGCGGCCGTCCGCGACGCGCCGTTCCCGCACGTCTCGGCGGGGGGCGGCGGCTGCGTCGCCTGCCACAACCCGCACAGCGGCGCCGGCAGCGCGCTGCTGCGCGCCGAGCAGGAGTCGCTGTGCCTGTCGTGCCACGACCCGGCCGGCGCCTCCTCCAACCAGCCGGGGCGGTACGCGAGCCACGGCGAGGGGGCGCTCGAGTGCACCACCTGCCACGGCGCCCACGGCGCCGAGCGGCCGGTGCTGATGGCACGCGACCCGGTCGAGCTGTGCGGCGAGTGCCACGCCCACCAGCACCAGGCGGCGCACCCGCTGGGCGAGACGGTGCGCGACCCGCGCAACGGCACGCCGATGGACTGCCTCTCCTGCCACGGCATCCACGACGCGCCCTACGAGTTCTACCTCCACAAGTCGGGGGAGCGGGACCTCTGCCTGTCCTGCCACAAGGAGATCGGAGGCAGCCGATGACGCACGCCACGACGCGCTTGCCCTGGCGGCTCGCGCTCCGCCCCCGGCCGCCGGCGGCCGGCTTCGACCCCGCCGGCTGCACGCTGTGCCGGCGCTGCCCGCGGCGCAGCCGGCGCACCCTGGCCGGCCTGCTGCCGGTGGGCCTGTTGACGGCCGCCGTGCTGCTGGCTGCCCTGCTGGCGCTGGCCTTCGCCCCGGACGCCGGCGCCCAGCCGGCCGGCGGGCCGGTGATGGTCTTCGACGAGGTGCTGCGTGCCGACGGCGACCAGGAGCTGCGCTGGCCGGTGGCGGTGGCCGCCGGCGCCGCCGGCGAGCTGGCGGTCGCCGACGTCCACGGCGTGCGCCTCCTGCTGTGGCGCCGTGGCGCCGACGGCTGGC
>CAZLBJ010000406.1:0-7387 GCA_964557755.1 uncultured Thermoanaerobaculia bacterium | reverse complement strand
CCACGGCGACGGCCGCGGAGACGAGGAGAAACGCGACGGCGCACCCCAGGGCGATGGCTTTGCGGCTCATGGCACGGTCCTCGGCAGCAACGGTTGGAACGAGGGTTGAAGACGACCCCGGTAGCCTACACGAACGGCCGCGGCGCTAGACTCTGCGCCGCTCCGTCCGCTCCGGCCGTTCCGGACCGAAGACCATGCTCGACTTCCTGCCCTACCCCGCCGACGCCTGGCTGGCGCTGCTCGGCGCCGTGCTCACCCTCGCCGCCGCCGCGGTCGCCGTCGGCCACGTGGTGCTGACCAAGGAGGACGTGCGGGCGGCGATCGGCTGGACCGGGCTGATCCTCGTCTTCCCGCTGATCGGAGCCGCGCTCTACGCGGTGTTCGGCATCAACCGCATCCGCCGCCGCGCCCTGGCGCTGGGGCGTCCGCGCAGCGCCGGCCGCTACGAGCCGGTCGAGCTGCCGGGCGGCGAGGAGCTCCGCCACCTCGACCACCTGGTGAGCCGCGTCGTCGGCGCGCCGCTGAGCACCGGCAACACGGTCGAGCCGCTGGTCGACGGCGAGGAGGCCTTCCCCGCCATGCTGGAGGCGATCGAGGGAGCGGAGAGCACGCTCACCTTCTCCACCTACATCTTCGACCGCGACCCGGTGGGCGAGCGCTTCCGCGACGCCCTGGCGGCGGCCGTCGAGCGCGGCGTCGAGGTGCGGGTGATCATCGACGCCGCCGGGGCGCGCTACTCGATCCCCTCGATGCCCGCCGCGCTCGAGCGGCGGGGCGTGCCGGTGGCCGTGTTCCTGAAGACGCGCCTGCCCTGGCGCCTGCCGTTCATGAACCTGCGCACCCACCGCAAGATCCTGGTGGCGGACGGCCGCACCGCCTTCGTCGGCGGCATCAACGTCCGCCACGGCCACCTGGTGCAGAGCGACACGCCGCACCCGGTGCAGGACCTCCACTTCCGCGTCCGCGGCCCGGTGGTCGAGCAGATGCAGCGCGTGTTCGCCGCCGACTGGCAGTTCTCGACCGGCGAGGAGCTGGCTGGGGAGGCGTGGTTCCCGCCGCTCGAGCACGCCGGCGAGGTGGAGGCGCGGGTGATCCCCGACGGCCCCGACGCCGACCTCGACAAGCTGCGCTGGACGCTGCTCGGCGCCCTGGCGACGGCGCGGCGCCGGGTGCGCGTCATCACCCCCTACTTCCTGCCCGACACCGATCTCGTCACCGCCCTCGACGTCACCGCCATGCGCGGCGTCGACGTGCAGGTGCTGGTGCCGGAGGTCAGCAACCTGCCGCTGGTCGGCTGGGCGTCGACCGCCCACCTGCACTTCGTGGTGCGCCACGGCTGCCGGGTGTGGGCGACACCGCCGCCGTTCGACCACTCGAAGCTGATGGTGGTCGACGGCCAGTGGGCGCTGGTCGGCTCCGCCAACTGGGACCCGCGCAGCCTGCGCCTGAACTTCGAGATCGGCCTCGAGCTCTACGACTTCGACGTCGCGGCGCGGCTGGAGGAGATCTTCGAGGCGAAGAAGGAGGGCGCGCGCGAGATCACCGCCGAATGGCTGCGCGGGCGCCCCCTGTGGCAGCGCCTGCGCGACGGCGTGGCGCGGCTGGCGCAGCCGTATCTGTAGCCGTACGGACCTCGCTCACCGCCGCCCGCGCACGGTATCCTTCGGCAAGGCGAAGTGGACGATCGCGGCCACCGAGCCTCTTGACGCACCGACCCATCCAGATCTCAACCAGAGGAAGAAGCCTCATGACCGAGCTCGTGACGTGCATCTGGTTCGACCACGGCGAAGCCAGCAAGGCGGCGGAGTTTTACGCAGCGACCTTTCCCGACAGCCGTGTCGAGCGCGTGAACACGGCGCCCGGCGATTTTCCAGGTGGGAAGGAGGCCAGCGAGCTGACCGTGGAGTTCACCCTGCTCGGGCGGCGGTTCGTCGGCCTCAACGGAGGTCCGAACTTCACGCCGAACGAGTCGGTGAGCTTCATGGTCGTGACGGAAAGCCAGGACGACACCGACCGCTACTGGAATGCCATCATCGACAACGGAGGCGTCGCGAGCGCCTGTGGCTGGTGCAAGGATCGTTGGGGATTCTCCTGGCAGATCACGCCGCGACGGCTGCTCGAGCTGACGACCAGCTCTGACCCCGACGAGGCAAAACGCGCCTTCGAGGCGATGATGACAATGGGGAAGATCGATATCGCGGCGCTCGAAGCGGCCGTCGCACCCGACGGCGAGCGCCCGTGAGATAGCGCGCCGACGCTTGAAAACTCTAATCTCGACTTCGATTTTTCAAAACCGGACGGACCCGCCTCAGTACGGGCAATCAGGCAACGCCGACGAATCGAACGACCTTCCGGTTGAGGTAGGACCCGCCCCCGCCCGGCCGCCCCTTGTCGCCCGGCACCACCTGGAAGCCGCGCTTGCGGCGCAGCCGCTTCATCCGCCGCTCGAGCCACCAGCGCTGGGTGCGCAGCCAGAGGTCGCGGGCGCCGCGGCGGGGGCCGCGGGGCTGCAGCCACAGCCAGGTGGCGCCGACGCCGGTGCAGATGCCGAGGAAGCCCGGCAGGTCCTTGCTGCCGAGGAAGGCCATGAAGCCGAACAGCACCTCCAGCCACAGGAACCAGCGGGCGCGTACCGGCAGCACGAAGAAGAGGTAGATGGTGGCGTCGGCGTAGAGGGTGGCGAAGGCGGCGATGACCAGGGTCAGCAGCATGTGCTGGCCCTGCATGATGGCGAATGCGGTGGGGACGGGGCTCCCGGCGAGCGTCGCCGCCGCGTCGACGGCCACGGCGACCAGCGACGCCGCCAGGGCGCCCGCCGCCAGCGTCGACCAGAAGCGCCGCCGTCCCAGTCGGTAGAAGACGTCACGGCCGAAGAAGAAGAGGATCAGCAGCTCGAGGAGGAACCACAACGTGCCGGTGGGGGCACCGGCCAGCGGGTAGGTGGCGAGCTGCCAGAGGAAGCCGCGGCGCCACACCCACGGCGTCAGCTCGAGCAGCGCCGGCACCAGGCGCGTGGCGTCGAAGAAGCGCAGGCTGAAGGTGACGAACACCACCACCAGCAGCGCCACCAGGTCGCGCGGCGGCGGCAGGCCGGCGCCGGGACCGCCGAAGCTGGGCAGGCGCGGATGGGGGTTGCGGCCGAAGACCATCAGCCGTTGCGCTGCTCGAAGTCGCGCATCAGGGCGACGAGGGCGTCGACGCCCTCCCGCGGCATGGCGTTGTAGAGCGAAGCACGGACGCCGCCGACCGAGCGGTGGCCCTTCAGGTTGACGAGGCCGGCCTCGGCCGCCTCGGCGAGGAAGCGCTTCTCCAGTTCCTCGGCGGGCAGGCGGAAGGTGACGTTCATCCACGAGCGGCTGGCCGGCTCGACGGTGCCGCGGTAGAAGCCGCCGGCGTCGAGCGTCGCGTAGAGCGTCTCCGCCTTGCGCCGGTTGGCCTCGCCGATCGCCTCGGCGCCGCCCTGGTCCTCGATCCACGCGCAGGCCAGGCCGAGCACGTAGACCGCCCAGGTGGGCGGCGTGTTGTATAGCGAGTCCTTGGCGGCGTGGGTGCGGTACTGCAGCATGGTGGGCAGCGACTCCGGCGCGCGCTCCACCAGGTCCCGGCGCACCACCACGACGGTGACGCCCGCCGGCCCGAGGTTCTTCTGCGCCCCGGCGTAGACCAGGCCGAAGCGGGAGACGTCGAGCGGCCGAGACAGGACGTCGGAGGAGGCGTCGGCGACCAGCGGCACGCCGCTCTCCTCCAGGCGCTCCCACAGCGCCTGCCAGTGGGCGGTGTGCCACTGCGTGCCGGCGATGGTGTTGTTCGAGGTGACGTGCACGTAGTCGGCGCCGGCGTCGAGGTCGAGACGGTCGCCGGCGCCGGGGATGCGGGTGAAAGCGTCCGCCTCGCCGCTCCACGCCGCCCGCGCCTCGCCCTCGCGCCGCGCTTCGGCCAACGCCTTCTTCGACCACGAACCGGTGAGCACGTAGTCGGCGCGGCGGCGCGGGTGCATCAGGTTCATCGGCACCATCGAGAACTGCAGGCTGGCGCCGCCCTGCAGCAGCAGCACGTCGTAGCCGTCCGGCACCGCCAGCAGGCGGCGCAGCGCGGCCAGCGCGCCCTGGTGGATGGCGTCGTACTGCGGCGAGCGGTGGCTCATCTCCATCACGCTCTGGCCGCAGCCGTGGTGGTCGAGGAGCTGGCGCTGCGCCTCCTCGAGGACCGGCAGCGGCAGCATGGCGGGACCGGCGCTGAAGTTGAAGACTCGCACGGGGAGGCCTCGGAAAAGCTACAGCTCGTGGACCAGCAGGCCGGAGCGCAGCTTCGGCTCGAACCAGGTGGACTTCGGCGGCAGCACGCGGCCGGCGTCGGCCACCGCCATCAGCTCCTCGACCGACACCGGGTGGAGCGAGAAGGCCGCCGCCGCCGCGCCCTCGTCGACGCGGCGCGCGAGCTCCCCGGTGCCGCGGCCGCCGCCGACGAAGTCGACGTTGGCGGAGGTGCGCGGGTCGTCGGCGCCGAGCAGCGGGCCGAGCACCAGGTCCTGGAGTACGGCGGCGTCGAGCGACGCCACCGGATCGGCGGTCTCGACGCGCTGGCGCGGCATGTCGAGGCCGTACCAGCGGTCGTCGAGGTACAGCGAGACGCGGCCGCGGCGTCCGGGCTCCGGCGGCGCCCCCTCCTCCACTTCCACCACCTCGCGCAGGGCGCCGCGGAAGGCGGCGGGCGAGCGGCCGCCGAGGTCGTGCACCACCCGGTTGTAGGGCAGGATGCGCACCTCGTCGTGCGGGAAGACGGCGGCGAGCAGGAAGTCGTGCGGCTTGGCACCGCCGGCGCCGGCCTCGCCACCGGCGCCGCGGCGCTCGGCGCGGGCGCGGCTGGCGGCGGCGCAGCGGTGGTGGCCGTCAGCCACGTAGAGGGCGTCGACGCCGGCGAAGGCGGCGCCGAGGGCGGTCGCCTCCTCCCCCGCCAGCCGCCACAGGGTGTGCTCGACGCCGTCGGCGGCGCTGAAGCGGTAGAGCGGCTCGCCCTCGGCGGCGGCGGCGATCCGCCGGCCGGTCTCGGCGTCGCGGCGGTAGGTGAGGAAGACCGGCTCAGGGTGGCAGCCCAGCGTCAGCAGGTGCCGGGTGCGGTCGTCCTCCTTGTCGGGACGCGTCGTCTCGTGCTTCTTGATGCGCCCCTCGTCGTAGTCGTCGACGCTGCATCGCCCCATGACGCCGAGCTGGCTGTGCCCGCCGGCGGCCAGCCGGTAGAGGTAGAGCGCGGGCGACGGGTCGCGCAGCAGCGTGCCGTCGGCGATGAAGCGCGCCAGCGCCGCGTGGCCGGCCTCGTACACCGCCGGCGAGTGCGGGTCGGTCTCCGCCGGCATGTCGATCTCCGGCCTCGTGACGTGCAGGAAGGAGTGCGGGTTGCCCTCCGCCAGCGCCCGCGCCTCCCCGGTGTCCACCACGTCGTACGGCACCGCCGCCACCGCCGCCGCCAGCTCGGGGCGGGGGCGCAGCGCGGGAAGGGGTGCGACGACGACCATGGGCTCGCGTTCCAGGGGGATGGTGGCTCGGCGACGGCTGCGACGACGCCTTCGATGCTATCGCATCGGCGCCGCACCGCGGCACGACGGGGCGTAGAATCGGCGCGTGCCGATCTACGAGTTCTACTGCCCCGACTGCGACACTCTGTTCAACTTTTTCTCGTCGCGCATCGACACCGCGGCGCGGCCGGACTGCCCGCGCTGCGGGCGGCGCGGGCTGGAGCGCAGGCCGGCGCGCTTCGCCGCCCTCACCGGCGGCGCCGGCGGCGACGGCGAGGCCGAGGGCGACGAGCTGGGCGGCGTCGACGACGAGCGCCTGGGCGCCGCCTTCGAGTCGGCGCTCGGCGACGCCGAGGCGGCTGGCGACGACCCGCGCGCCATGGCCCGCCTGTTCCGCCGCGTCGGCGAGGCCGCCGGCCTCGAGCCCGGTCCGCAGATGGAGGAGATGCTGCGCCGCCTGGAAGCCGGCGAGGACCCGGACCGGTTGGACGAGGAGATGGGCGACGCCTTCGACGAGGGGGACGGCGAGGGCGACGGCGAGGGCGACCCGCTGGCCGATCTGTTCCGCAAGAAGCGCCCGCGCCGCCGCCGCCGCCCGAAGGTCGACGAGGAGCTGCACTTTCTTTGAGGAAAACCAGCTTTGAGGAAAACCAGCTTTGAGGAAACCAGCTGTGACCGAGCCCATACTCCGCTTCACCGCCGCCGCCCGCGACCGCGTGGTCGACTCCATGCCGGAGGCCGACCGCGGCGCGCTCGCCCTGCGGCTGGAGGCGCACCGGCTCGGACCCGCGGGCTTCGAGTACGGCATGACCTTCGTCGGCCTCGACGAGCGCGAGGCCGACGACGCGGTGATCGACACCGGCGCCTTCCTCGTCTTCGTCGACCCGGAGAGCGCCGGCCACCTGCGCGGCACCACGGTGTCCTTCACCCCGGGCCTGCAGGGCGGCTTCGAGTACGCAAACCCCAACGCCGGCTGGGACGATCCGCTGGCCGACGCGGTGCAGCGGGTGATCGACGACCGCGTCAACCCGCGGGTGGGCAGCCACGGCGGCCTGGTGACCCTGCTCGGAGTGCGCGACGGCGTCGCCTACCTCGCCATGCACGGCGGCTGTCAGGGCTGCGGCAAGGCCGAGGTGACGCTGCGCCAGGGGGTGGAGGCGGCGATCCGCGAGGCGGTGCCGGAGGTGCACGGCGTCGTCGACACCACCGACCACGAGGCCGGCGACCGGCCATACTTCCTGCCCGGCGAGGGCGGCCGCTCGCCGCTCGCGGACGAATGACCCGGACCTACCGCCTCAGCTCGGGGCGGGCGGCGACGCGGGCCGGCCGCTGGGCCCGTGGCGCAGGATCGCCGCCGCCACCTCGCGCGCCAGCGAAGCGGTGAGCCGCTCCGCCAGCGCCGCCTGCTGGAACAGCATCAGGCTGGCCATCGCCTCGCGGCCGATGTCGTGCGACTGGAAGATCGGCAGCATCTCCTCGGCCAGCCGCCGCGTCTCGGCGGCGCGTTCCTGCTCGACGTAGAGCACCGCCAGGTCCAGCGAGACCAGCGCCGCGTCGTAGGCGTTGTCGGCCTCCACCAGCTCCTGGCGCACCCCGAGCAGCAGCCGCTCGGCGGTCTCCGGGTCGCCGGTGTCGCGCGCCAGGATGCCCTCGGACCAGCGCAGCCGGCGGAGGTCGGCCTCGCTGCCGTACGCCAGCTCCAGGCGCCGCGCTTCGGGCACCAGCGCCAGCGCCTCGTCGAGGCATCCGGCGGCGTGCAGGTCGTGGAGCAGGTTCGCGGTCGCGGTCATCAGCAGGCGAGGCTGGCTCGCCTCGTCGAGCATGGTCAGGGCACGGCGGTTGAGCTCGGCGGCACGCTCCGGCTGGCCGGCGTGG
>CAZLBJ010000405.1:0-9936 GCA_964557755.1 uncultured Thermoanaerobaculia bacterium | reverse complement strand
GTCGCCTTCGTGCGCCGGGTGCGCGGGGAGTCGACGCTGTGGCTCGTGGACGTCGCCTCCGGCGCCGAGTGGCAGGTGGCGGAGGGCCTCGACCGCGACATGCAGGAGACGTGGGCGATCCACGGCGTCTACCCGACGATGGCGTGGACGCCGGACTCGGCGTCGCTCGTCTTCTGGGCCGGCGGCGGCATCCATCGGCTCGACGTCGCGAGCGGCGAGGTCTCCGAGATCCCCTTCCACGTGCGCACGACGCGCAAGCTCACCGACGCCCTGCGCTTCCCCGTCGAGGTCCACCCGGAGGCCTTCCGCGCCCGCATGCTGCGTTGGGTCGAGGTGTCGCAGGACGGCCGCCGCACCGTCTTCGGGGCGCTCGGCCGGGTGTGGATCCAGGAGCTGCCGGACGGCACGCCGCGGCGGCTGACCCGCCAGGAGGGGCACCTCGAGTACTTCCCGTCGTTCTCGCGCGACGGCCGCCAGGTGGTCTACGTGTCGTGGGACGACGCGGCGCTGGGCGCGGTGCGCATCGCGCCGGCGGAGGCGGGGGCGGTCGACGCCGGCCGCGCGGTGACTGTCGAGCCGGGCCACTACGCCGAGCCGGCGCTCTCCCCCGACGGCGCCACGGTGGTCTACCGCAAGCTCGAGGGCGGCGGCCTGCGCAGCCCGACGTGGAGCGCCGAGCCCGGCCTCTACGCCGTGCCGGCGACGGGCGGCGAGCCCGTCGAGCTGGCCGACGACGGGCTCGGCCCGCACTTCGGCGCCGACCCTGAGCGCGTCTACTTCCTCGCCTTCAGCGAGATGGCCGACGACGGGCCGAAGCGCCTGCTCCAGTCGATCGGCCTCGACGGCCGCGACGAGCGCACCCACGTCACGTCGCTCAACGCCACCGAGTACCGGGTGTCGCCGGACGGCCGCTGGCTGGCCTGGAGCGAGCTGTTCCACGCCTACGTGGCGCCGCTGGTGGCCACCGGCCGGACGGTGGAGATCGGCCCCGACGCCGAGGCGCTGCCGGTGGCGCGGGTGACCCGGGACGCCGGCAGCGACCTCGGCTGGTCGCGTGCCGGCGACGGGAGCTGGACGTTGCACTGGTCGGTCGGCCCGACGTTGTTCTCCCGCCCGCTGACCGACGCCTTCGCCTTCCTCTCCGGCGCGCCGGAGGAGCTGCCGGAGCCGCCGGCGGAGGGCATCGAGCTGGTGCTCGAGGTCGAGAGCGACGTGCCGTCCGGCGCGCTGGCGCTGGTCGGCGGGCGCCTGCTGACCATGGCCGGCGGCGAGGACGAGGTGATCGACGACGGCGTGGTGGTGGTCGAGGGCAACCGCATCACCGCCGTCGGCCGCCGCGGCGACGTGGCGATCCCGTCCGCGGCGCGCCGCGTCGACGTCTCCGGCCGCACGGTGATCCCCGGCCTCGTCGACGTCCACTGGCACGGCGACCAGGGCGGCGACGAGATCCTGCCCGAGCAGAACTGGGTCGACCTGGCGAGCCTCGCCTTCGGGGTGACGACGCTGCACGACCCGTCCAACGACAGCTCGGAGATCTTCACCGCCGCCGAGATGGCGCGCGCCGGCATGCTGCTGGCGCCGCGCATCTTCTCCACCGGCACCATCCTCTACGGCGCCGCCGGCTCGTTCAAGGCGGTGGTCGACGGCTACGAGGACGCCCTCGCCCACCTGCGCCGCATGCAGGCGGTGGGGGCGATCTCGGTGAAGAGCTACAACCAGCCGCGCCGCGAGCAGCGCCAGCAGGTGATCCGCGCGGCGCGCGAGCTGGGGATGATGGTGGTGCCGGAGGGCGGCTCGCTGCTGCAGCACAACCTGACGATGGTCGCCGACGGCCACACCGGCATCGAGCACGCGGTGCCGGTGGCGGCCGCCTACGACGACGTGCGCCAGATGTGGGGCGCCTCGGAGGTCGGCTACACGCCGACGCTGGTCGTCGGCTACGGCGGCCTGTGGGGCGAGAACTACTGGTACGCCACGACGCCGGTGTGGGAGGACGAGCGGCTGCTCTCTTTCGTGCCGCGCGAGCGGATCGACGCCCGCTCCCGCCGCCGCATGGTGGCGCCGGAGGAGGAGTGGGGCCACTTCGACCTGGCGCGCACCGCCGCCGAGCTGCACGCCGCCGGCGTGCCGGTGCAGATCGGCGCCCACGGCCAGCGCGAGGGCCTGGGCGCCCACTGGGAGCTGTGGATGCTGGTGCAGGGCGGCATGGACGAGCTCGAAGCGCTGCGCGCCGCCACCCTCGGCGGCGCCTGGTACCTCGGCATGGACGGCGACCTCGGCTCGATCGAGCCCGGCAAGCTCGCCGACCTCGCGGTGCTCGACGGCGACCCGCTGGAGGACGTACGGAACTCGAAGGGCGTCCTCTACGTCGTCCTGAACGGCCGCCTCTACGACGCCACGACGCTGAACCAGCTCGCCCCCGACCCGGAAGAGCGGGAGCCCTTCTGGTGGCAGCGCGACCCGCGCGACTTCGCGGGGCTGGCGACGTCGCCGGGCGACGCCGCGACGGTCGACGCCACGCCGGACGCCGGCGAGACGGTCACCGCCGAGCCGATCAGCGCCGCTCCACCCAGTGATGCGCCGGAATCGCCAGCACCGGATAGCGCGCCTTGAGCTCGCGCAGCCGGCGCCGGTAGGCCTCCAGCGGCTGCGGTCCCATCACCGCCTCCGCCTCTCGCCGCCGCGCCTTCATCTGGCGGATCTCGAAGCTGTAGATCGCTTTAAGCAGGTCATAGACCGCGTGCGGGTCGGTGTGCGGCCGCGGTCGCAGGCCGTGCAGTTCCAGCGCGGCGAGGACGTGGCCGTGGTAGCGGTACGGCGGACCGCTCACGACGGCGGCCTCCGGCGGCGGGTGCGGTAGATTGTGCCGGCCATGATTCCGCGACCATTCTGCCGCAACGCATCCCGCCTCGCCCTCTTCGCCGCTCTCCTCGCCGCCCTCGCTGCCGCCTCCTGCCGGCCCCCCGCGACCGAGGAACCGCCCGAGCCCGCCGAGGAGGCGGCCGGCCCCGACCTCGCTGATAGCCTCGCAGCCATGGACGCGGCGGCGCGCGAGTACGCGGCCCTGGTGCTCGAGCTGGGGACGCACGACGAGGGCTACGTCGACGCCTACTACGGGCCGGACGAGTGGCGCGAGGAGGCCGAGGCGGCGCCGCGCCCGGTGGCCGAGATCGCCCGCCGCGCCAGGGTCCTCGCCGCCGAGATGGAGGCGCTGGCGGTGCCGGTCAGCCGGATGCAGCCGGAGAACGTCGCCGCCGACACCGCGGCGCCGCCGTCCGACGCCGACCTCGCCGAGCTGCGGCGCGCCTTCCTCGCCAGGCAGCTCGCCGCGGTGGCGGCGCGGGCGCGCATGCTCGAAGGCGAGGAGATGAGCTTCGACGAGGAGGCGGCCGCCCTCTACGACGCCACCCCGCCGTCGTTCCCGGAGGAGCACTTCCAGGCCGCCATCGACGAGATCGACGCCCTGCTGCCCGGCGAGGGGCCGGTGATCGAACGCTACCGCCGCTGGCGCGACCGCTTCGTCATCCCCGACGACAAGCTCGCGGCGGTGTTCGACGCCGCCGTCGCCGAGTGCCGCCGGCGCACCGAGGACCACCTCGAGCTGCCGCCCGGCGAGGGTTTCCGCATCGGGTACGTCACCGACAAGCCGTGGAGCGGCTACAACTGGTACCAGGGCGGCTACCAGAGCCTGATCGAGGTCAACGAGTCGCTGCCCATCCACATCGACCGCGCGGTCGACCTCGCCTGCCACGAGGGCTACCCCGGCCACCACGTCTTCAACGCCCTGCTCGAGAAGCACCTGGTGCGCGACCGCGGCTGGCACGAGTACTCGGTCTACCCGCTCTACTCGCCGCAGTCGCTGCTCGCCGAGGGCACCGCCAACTTCGGCATCCGGGTCGCCTTCCCCGGCGACGAGCGGGTGGCCTTCGAGCGCCAGACGCTGTTCCCGCTCGCCGGCCTCGACCCGGCGGCGGCGGCCGACTACTACGCCGTCGCCGAGCGCCTCGAGGCGCTGTCCTACGCCGGCACCGAGGCGGCGCGCCGCGACCTCGACGGCGCGATCGACGCCGCCGAGGCCGCCGCCTGGCTGGAGCGCTACGCGCTGATGCCGCCGGAGCGCGCCGCCCAGCGCGTGCAGTGCATGGATGCCTACCGCTCCTACGTCATCAACTACAACCTGGGCCAGGACATGGTGCGCCGGTGGGTGGAGGCGAACGGCGGCTCGGCCGACGACCCCGAGCGCCGCTGGCAGGTCTTCTCGCTGCTGCTGACGACGCCGCGCACCCCCTCCGGCATCGGCGTCGACGAGGACGTCGAGGGCGGCCACTGAGGGTGGCCGATCACACCGTTCACCTGGTGGACGCCAGCCCGTACGTCTTCCGGGCGTACTTCTCGCTGCCGGACTCGATCAAGACACCGGCCGGGCAGCCGATCAACGCCGCCTACGGCTTCGCGTCGTTCCTGATCAAGCTGATCGCCGACGAGCGGCCCAGCCACCTGGCGGTGGCCTTCGACGAGTCGCTGACCACCAGTTTCCGCAACGACCTCTACCCCGCCTACAAGGCGCAGCGCGAGCTGCCGCCCGCCGAGCTCGAGGCGCAGCTCGGCGCCTGCCGCGAGCTCGCCGGCGCCCTCGGCGCCGCCACCTTCGCGGATCCCATCTACGAGGCGGACGACATCCTCGCCACCCTCGTCGCGCGGGCGCTCGCCGGCGGCCACCGCGCGGTCGTCGTCAGCGGCGACAAGGACCTGGCGCAGCTCGTCGGCGAGCGGGTCGAGCTCTTCGACTTCGCGCGCGAGGAGCGGCTGGGCCCGGCCGAGGTCGAAGCGCGCTTCGGCTGCCGCCCCGAGCAGGTGGCCGACCTGCTGGCGCTGCAGGGCGACCCGGTGGACAACATCCCCGGCGTCCCCGGCGTCGGCAAGAAGACGGCCTGCGCCCTGCTCACGACGTTCGGCGGCCTCGACGACCTCTACGCACGCCTCGACGAGGTGCCGGAGCTGCCGCTGCGCGGCGCCGCGGCGCTCGCCGCCCGGCTCGCCGAGCACCGCGACCTCGCCTTCCTGTCGCGCCGCCTCGCCACCGTGGTGCGCGACATGCCGCTCGACGGCGCGCTGGCCGGCGGGTTCGACGCGCTCGCCTTCCGCGGCGCCGACCCTGCGCTCGTCGACCCGCTGTTCGCGCGCCTCGGCTTCGGCCGCATCCGCGAGCGCATACCGCGCTGGCGCGACGAGAGCCCGTAGAGCCGTCTACGTCCCGTTCGGCATGCCGGGCGGCACACTACCTTTCATGAAACACTGGATCGAGGCCGCGCTCGGCCTCCTGCTGCTCGCTCTCGCCCCGGCCGCGGCGGCGACCACCGCCGTGCGCCTGAGCGACGCGGACCTGGTGCGCGCCGCCGACGTCATCGTGGTCGGCCGCTGCACCGGCGTCGAGCCGACGTGGATCGGGCGCGACCTCGTGACCCTGGCGACGGTCGAGGTGCGCGAGCAGCTCGAGGGCGAGCCGCGCCGGACGCTGACCGTCGTCCTGCCCGGCGGCGTCGACCGCCGCCGCCGGGTGCCGGTGGCCGTCACCTGGCCCGGCGCGCCCACCCTGGCCGCCGGCGAGGAGGTCGTGCTCTTCCTCGCCCGCCGCGACCCGCTGCCACCGCACGCGCACGCCTACACGGTGGTGGGCTTCGCGCAGGGGAAGTTCTCGCTGGTCGCGGGCGCCGACGGCGAGCCGCGGGTGCGCCGCGACCTCGGCGGCATGGTGCTGCACGATGCGGACGGCGGGCGGCGCGGCGGCGTCCGCGGCGAGCCGCTCGACGCCTTCCTCGGCCGCGTGCGCGCCCTGCTCGCCGCCGCGGAGTGAGGTCCGCTGCCCGTTTAATGTTGTGAAGGAGGACCGATGACGTATCGAAGCCCCCGCCGGGCGGCCTTGCTGCCGCCGGCGCTCGTGCTCTTGCTCTCGTCGCTGCCGGCCGCCGCCCGCACCGGCGGCTCGCTGGAGGTGCTCGACCTCACCGGCAGCGTCCCCGGGCCGCTGCCGGGCACCACGGTGGCCGCCGTGGTGCCGATCCGCTGGGACGAGCGCTGCCTGCCGCCGCCGCACGTCCTCGACGCCAGCCTCGACCCGGTGCCCAACCCGCTGGGGCCGCCGGTGCTGACCCTGGCCGACGCCGCCGGCGCCCTGCGCGCCGCCATGGCGCGCTGGAACGGCGTCGCCACGTCGTTCGCCGAGCTGGAGCTCGCCGGCACGACGTCGAGCTCCGGGCCGCGCGGCTTCGACTTCGTGCACGAGATCACCTTCCGCACGCCCGCCGGCTTCGACCTCATCGCCAGCTCGCCGTCGACCTCGCTGGCCGCCGACGTGACGCTGGCCGACGGCGAGGACGTCGACGGCGACGGCGACCCGGACGTCTCCGCCGCCCTCGCCACCTGCGCCGACGTGGACGGCGACGGCGACGTCGAGCTGCCGGCCGGCTTCTACCGCGCCGGCACCATCCTCGACAACGACGTGCAGCTCAACACCAAGGCGTCGAACGGCTACCGCTTCACGGTCGGCGACGCCGCGGTCGACACCAACGTGCGCTCGGTGGACCTCGAGGCGGTGGCGGTGCACGAGCTCGGCCACTCGCTGGGCCTCGCCCACGTGCTCGACAACCAGCTCGCGCCGGACGACGGCACCGCCTCGACGATGTTCCCGCTCACCGACACCGGCGACCCCGCCTCCGAGCTGGCGCAGCGGAGCCTCTCGGCCGACGACGCCGCCACCGTCTCGCTCCTCTACCCGGAGGGCACCGCCGCCGCCGGCCCGGCCTCGCTGGCGCCCGGGGACGTGGCCTTCGCCGCCGCCTACGGCCTGGTCGAGGGCACGGTGCGCGACGGCGCCGGCACGCCGGTGGCCGGCGCCAGCGTGGCGGCCCGCGGCGACCACGACGGCGCCCTCGCCGCCTCCGCCTACTCCGGCCGCACCCGCCTGCTGGTCGACGAGGACGGCCAGGCGGTGGTGCTCGACGCCGCCTTCCACGTCCTCGACGGCCGCTTCCGGCTGCCGGTGCCGACCGGCGTCTACCGGCTGACGATCGAGGCGGTCGACGGCGAGCCGGTGGCCGGCGGCGCGGTCAACTTCACCGTCGTCCTGGGCGCCGTCCTCGGCCAGCAGACGTTCGACGAGGAGGGCTGGAGCGAGCCGTTGGAGGATGACGCCGAGCCGCGGCCGGCGTGGGCGCGCCGGGTGCCGGCGAGGGCCGGCTTCACGCGCGGCGGCCACGACTTCGTCACCGAGCGCTGGCGGCGCGACGCGCCCTACGGCAGCCGCGACACGCGCGGCTTCTCCACCGTCGGCGCGGGGTTCTGGTACGCGGTGCGCTTCGACGCCGCGGCGGTGGCGGCGCGCCTGGCGGCCGGCGAGCTGCCGGTGGCGGCGCTCTTCCGCACCCTGGTCGACGACGCCTCGGTGCCGGTGCGCTTCGCGGAGGCGGCGCTGGTGGCCGGGCGCCTGCAGGCGGACGGCTCGGCGCTCCTCGACCTCGACCGCCCGCTGCACCGCGAGGCGCCATTCCTCGCCCAGGACGACGACTTTGCGCCGCTGTACTTCGACACCCCGCGGGCGCTGGCGGCGCGCATCCGGCTCGGCGTCGCGCTGGGCGAGATCGAGCACCTCTTCCTGGTGCTGCGGGCGCCGCTCGAGACGCCCTTCCCGGGCGTCTCCGGCCGGCCGCCGCTGATCGGCCTCGACGGGCCGGCGGCGGGCAACGACGTGCCGATCTTCGGCCGCTCCTGGTTCTCGAACGACGGCGCGGCGTTCTTCCCCGACCCACGGTTCAACTACATGTTCGGCTTGGCCTTCACGGCGGAGTGAGCAGCCCGCGCGCCTCGAGGAAGGCGAGCGCCATCTGCCACAGGCGCGGGCGCAGGTCGAGCAGGCGGTGGTCGCCGTCGGCGAAGAGGTGGACCTCGACCGGCGCGTCGCGGCAGGCGGCGGCGAGGTCGACCGCCAGGTGCCAGTCGACCGACCGGTCGCGCATGCCCTGGAAGGCGAGCACCGGCGTGCGCAGCCGCGGCGGCAGCTCGCCGGGCGGGTAGCGCGCCAGGTCCTCCATCAGGCCCCAGCCCAGCTCGCACTCGACCAGCTCGTTCTCGAACGGCAGCACGCCGCTCTCGCGCCAGCGCGCCACGCCCTCGTCGCCGAGGCTCTCGGCCATGGCGCGGTCCATGCCGAGGGCCGGGGCGATGCAGACCACCGCCGCCAGCTCCTCCGGCCGCCGGGCGGCTAGCCACAGCGCCACCGCGGCGCCCATCGACGAGCCGAAGACGACGACGCGGCCGTGCCACCGGCGGCGCAGCCAGGCGAGCGCCGCCTCGGCGTCCTCGAGGTTGCGGCTGAAGGTGAGCTCGCCCATGCCGCCGCCCGACTCGCCGTGGCCGCGGAAGTCGAACGAGCACCAGCCGAGGCCGGCCGCGGCGGCGGCGCGGCGGAACCAGACCGCCTTCTCGCCGGACTGGTGCGAGCCGAAGCCGTGGAGGTAGAGGATTGCCGGCGCGCCGTCGGAGCCCTCCCGCCAGCGCAGCGCCAGCTCGTCGCCGGCGTCGCCGACCGGCAGGCGATGCGATCCGGCGGCGTCCTCGCCGCCGCTCACGCCGGTCCCGGCTCGACCAGCCGCAGGCCCGAGTCGGAGTCGGGGTCGGCGGCGATGGCGGTCTGACCGGCCAGCCAGTCGAGCGCCGCCTGGCCGGCGAGCTCGCGGCGCCAGCCGGCGAGCAGCGGCAGCGCCGGCTCCTCGCCCTCGCCGCCCGTGTCGTGGAACCAGCGCACCAGCTCGTCGGCGTCGGCGCGCGAGGCGACGAAGCGCGGCGCCACGTCGACCTCGCGGCAGCGGGCGTGGATCAGGCCCAGCACCAGCGGGCCCCAGCCCTTGGCCCGGCCCGGCAGCCGGCGGTGGCGCGGCGGCGCCTCGGGCGCCGGCAGCTCGCGGCGGGCGGCGGCGGCGACGATGGCGTCGCCGTGGCGGCGCACGGTGTCGGACGACACGCCGCGGATGGCCTGCAGCTCGCGCGGGCTCGCCGGCCGGCGGCGGGCGACCTCCACCAGCGAGACGTCCTTGAGCAGCCACTGCGGCGGCTTGTTGGACTCCAGCGCCTGGCGCTCGCGCCACGCCGCCAGCTCGCGTACGGCGGCGCGGCCGGCGGCGTCGAGGCGCTCCCAGCCGCGCACCCGCAGGTAGAGGTCCTCCGGCGGCGTGCGCTCGGCCCAGTCGGCGGCGAGGCGCGCCGACTCCTCCTCCACCCAGGCGAGGCGGCCGAGCTCGGCGAGCCGCTCGCGCATCGCCCGCCACAGGCGCGGCAGGTAGCGCACGTCGTCGAGCGCGTAGCGGAGCTGCTCGTCGGTCAGCGGCCGGCGGCACCAGTCGGTGAACTGCGACCCCTTGTCGAGGGCGACGCCGGTGAGCTGCTCGACCAGGTTGCCGTAGCCCACCTGGTCGCCGAGGCCGAGGAAGGCGGCGGCGATCTGGGTGTCGACGACGCCGCGGCCCGCGATGCCGAAGCGGTGGCCGAGGAGGGCGAGGTCGGCCTGGCCGGAGTGGAGCACGGTCTCGACCGCGG
Organism: uncultured Thermoanaerobaculia bacterium; assembly: GCA_964557755.1. GTDB lineage: Bacteria > Acidobacteriota > Thermoanaerobaculia > Multivoradales > JBCCEF01 > CAZLBJ01. The sequence continues at coordinate 348 of CAZLBJ010000405.1, read as the reverse complement.
GGTCCTCGACCAGCTCGAACACCGGCGCGGCGGCGACGGCATGGACGTCGAGCGCCGCCACCTGCGGCGCCTCTGGCTCGCCCCACCCCACCTGCACCAGGCACAGCTCCGGCACGTAGCGCGACTCGGAGACGAACTCGAGGTCGAGCGCGAAGCTCCCCTCGGCCCGCACCTCCTCGACGATGTCCCGCACCTCGTGGGGGTCGGTGACCAGGGGGGCGAGGTGCTCGGGGGGCGGGGTCATCGTGTTTGCAGCATAGCGGACGGGGGCGAATGGCCCAAAGGGCGGGGGGGGTGTTGCCGGGGACGGCAAGATGACCGTCGCGCCGACGGCCTCCATCGTCGCCA